>JAFAHH010000638.1 GCA_019237355.1 Acetobacteraceae bacterium
AGCGCGTCGTACTGCGACAGGACGGGTGCGAGTGCACCCTGACCGCCGGTATTCTTGGCCCGCTCGGCAGCCGCCTGCTGTTCCAAGGTGGCGATGCGCGCACGCATCGCCGCCACAGCCGGACTGGCCGGCGCCAGTTGCTGCAGCTGCGCAAGCAACGCCCGCGCTGTGACCAGGTCGCTTTCGAGCGTCGCGCCGAGAGCCGTGGCGGCCGTCGATTGCTGATTCGGGTCAAGCGTATGCTCGCGGTTGCGGAAATCGTTGACCTGAGCCTGGATGGCTGCGAGCCGCTGCTGCAGCTTCTCGACCTCCGATTTGGCATTCGCCAGGGCATTGACGCCGGCACGCTGGTTGAGCCGGTTGATGGCAACCTCGCTCAATGCGAGCAACTGCTCGTCGAGAACCTGCGCGTCTTCCGGCCTGAAGGCATAGACATAGACGGTCGTGATGTTGGCAGTCGCGTCGTAGACGACGTCGACCCAATCAGAAAAATGCCAAAAAAGGTTCTCGAACGATGGATGGAAGAAAAAGTTGGGGAAACGGTTGAGAAAGTCCGCTTCCGGCCGGCGGTACATGTCGCGGATGTTTGTGTTCTTCTCGAGCAACCCCAACGCGTCGCGCGAGGACATGTAGGCACCCACGGAGTACTCATAGCTGTTGTTCGGCGCGAGCCCGGTATTGGCAAGGAAGCCGGCCAGCCCGCCGAGCGACGAACCCGGGTTCATGTTGGTGACCACGAACTGCGACGTGGACATATAGATCGGCGCCTCGATGACCTCGAAATACAGGATCCCGAGGAGGCTCGGCAGCACCGCGAAAAGCAGAAAGCCGAGATGCCGCCGCGCCCAGCGCACCGGGCCAAGGCCAGGGGGTTGACGCCGCGTTGAGGCCGCGACGACGCTTTCCGGCAGGGGCTTGGTGAAGATCTGAACGTTCACGGCGGGTCCTGCGGCTTGGTCACGGCCAGCTACGACCCAGACAGCCGAGGTTCATATGACGGGCTTCATAGGCCAGCGGCCACTTTCAACGCCTTTTCGGCGGAGAGCACGATGCGCTTGGCAGGGACGCGCCCTGATGCCCCAGGGCGTTGGTTCGCTGCCGCAGGCTCACGCACCTGCAACAAACCGAGGCCGCGTATGCGAACGGCTTTGCCGGACTTGAGGCCCTCCGCGGTCAAAGCGAAAAGCCCGCGTAAGACCGCGCGGATCTTGCTGTCCGGGAGTTTCTGCTGCTGCGCCAAGGTCTCGACCAGGGTTGCAAAATCGAGAACGTCCTCGCGCCTTGCTGGACTGTCCTCTGGATCGCGCGGGCTCATTGGTGGCGTCTTCTCCATCATGCGCTGCACTGAAGCCGGCGCAAGCTTTCTCGTGGCTGAGGTAAGTAATCCGTCGGCTTTGCCGCTGCTACGCATCCGGGCGGACGAAGCGGCGCATCTAAGTGATAGCGCTCACGCGATCACGTGAATATAGCGCAAACTGCGCGGCAATTCTTGCCTCGACCTCCCCTTCGGGCCTGCGTTCACCGCCTCTCCGGCTCTCTATTGGCACGAACCCGGTCCTCTCTCTGCAACGCAGTCATAGGGCCGAGGCTATCGTCAGGGTGTTTCAAGGAGCGACGTAATGTTCAGCTCGCCCGCAGGAAATGCAGAATCGTGTTGCGCCGCGGCATTGAGCCGATCCACCTGGCGCTAGCCGCCGCTTGTGCGGGCGCCCCGGGACCGGGTGCCGGCCGGTGCATCGGGGTTCGCCGAGGCCCGTGATCGGACTGTGCAGTGACGCCCGCCCGCGCCAGCACCGAATCCAACACCGCCAGATGCTCGCTCCATCTTGTGGGCCGGAAGTTCCTCATGCGCTCCAATTGAGCGACGCGCTTTGGGCTGTCAGGGGGAGTGTATTCGGTGACAAGCCTGATCCAGCCGCGGCCGGCGAGCGGATCGACATACTCCGGAACATCACAGGCGATCTCACGGAATGGCGGAATATCTGAGCAGATGACCGGCGTGCCGAGGGAGAGCGCTTCGGCAAGAGGCAAGCCGAAGCCCTCGACGTGCGATGGGAAGAGGGCCGCGCGGGCGCCGGCGAGGAGCTTGACGAGCAATTGGTCGGGAACGTTGCTGCACTCCATCACGTGCGCGCGCAGCGCCTCGGTGCGCTCGAGCAGATCGAGCAGTAGCGGGCCGACGAAAGGATGTCCGTCGCCGCCCTCCCAGCCGCGCCGGCCGATGAGGATTAGCTTTGGCGTTTGCTCGCCGAGCTTGGCCGCGAGCCGCTGCCAGACCTGCAACAGCATCGTGTGGTTCTTCCGCGGCTCGATCGTCGAGATGAACACGAAATAGGGGGTGCTCAGCTCGAGACTCGGCCGCCGC
Source organism: Acetobacteraceae bacterium (assembly GCA_019237355.1). Taxonomy (GTDB): domain Bacteria; phylum Pseudomonadota; class Alphaproteobacteria; order Acetobacterales; family Acetobacteraceae; genus JAFAHH01. The sequence continues at coordinate 2,366 of JAFAHH010000638.1, forward strand.
CCGGTAAAGCTGTCGTCGACTCCCAACCGGGCGATCTCGACGACCGGTAGCCGCAGATTCACCTTGGCGGCAAATTCTTTCAGGCAGTCATGAGTGTAGGTAGAATTCGCGATGATCGTATCCGCGCTTTCGGCGACACGCCGAACATAGCGCAGATGCCTCATCGTCGCCTGAGGCAGAGTGAACTCTGGGTTCGTGATCGGAATGATATCGTGGACGAGGATGATGCAGCAAACCGCAGGGCTGCGCGCCAGCCAGCGGGTTAGCCAGTTCGAGCTGATGGTCGAATTCGACACGCTGATGTAGGCGTTCCGGGCCTCTGAATTGCTGTATCTGGCGAGATTTCGGGGGCGCACGGATTGCAGCGCGAGCCCCATCAATACATTCGCGGTCAAGAACAGCCGCCGGTTTCTGCGCGATTGCCGCCTGGCTTGGTGATCGTGATCGGCGCCGAGCAGAGCGCGATCGACTCTCAGAAAACCGGCAATTCTGTCCGTCAGTTGGTCGGACTCGGTGTCTTCCGGTTTCCAGGCAAGGTCGATTTGTTCTATGTAGCGGATTGCGAGATTACGGGGTATGATTTGAACAAGGCGTTTCGATGCGTAGATGAAGCGCACCTGGGCGGGGTATTTTTTGAGCAGATGCTGAGCGTAGGCGAGTTCGACTCGCCCGATCCCGTCGGGCGTCGCCAGCGTCACGCGGCCGATCAGTTGCGTCAGGTCGAAGAAGATCACGCCTCGGCTCTCTATCGGCATGGCACCTGCCTCACTCACCATGGCAACCTCGCCATTCACCACGGATGGCCGGCCGCGTGGCCGCTTCTCCTCCACCACGAACCTAATCTCCCGGAACGAGCGGAGTCGTAACTCTTATGCGGCGTCATCTTACCGTGCAACCGCGGAACCTTGTCCCATCTACTTGGAGCGACAGAAAAGGAGCCGCCACGCCATCTCGGGACGCCTCACCCGACTCTGCGGCGGGCATAGCAATTTTCAATCGATGCGCATTGGATCGATATGCATACTGCCTTGTCACTCTATGCATAACGCGTTCAGGAAGGAATGAACTAGTTCACAACCGTTGCCGCTAAGACACTGCTATGCGATGGAAGAGGCACATCTCGCAACCGCTCAAAACGAGGCAAACGTTGGGCACAGCCAGTCAGTGGGCCGGAGCCGTTCCGGGAGCGGCGATGCGCAACCTTTGGTTTCGAATGATTGCAGCAGATTTCTGCTTCGCCTCCAGTTCAAGGACATTTGGTCCCAGCTGTATCGATAAGGGTAACTGCGGATGATCGTGCTCAGCTATGGCATGTTGAAGTCGGGGAGCACGCTTGCGTTCGAGCTTTGCAAGTCGATCCTCGTCAACAGGGGCTTCGCGCAAAGGCGGTTGCCCGATGATCTGGTCCTGAAAAAGATCCATACTATCAACTTCTTCGAAGAGATCAGCGTCGCCGCGCTGGAGAGGGCGCTGGAGGAGGTCCGCCCTTCCGAATTCGTCGCGATCAAGACGCATGCCGGGCTTCGCCCGCCGGAGCTGCACTTTATCGAGAACGCCGTGGCCGAAGGTCGCATGAAGGTTCAGGTGAACCTCCGCGACCCGCGCGAGATGGCTCTTTCGCTCGTAGACGCGGGTGCCAATGCGCGCGCGAAAATGCGCCAGGCATTCTCGGAGATCGTTCAGCTGGCGGACGCGGTGAGGATCGTGGAGCGGCAACTTTCGGTTTGCCGGACCTGGGGTTCCATCCGCGGCGTGATGTATTCGCATTACAACGAAGTGGCGTTCGATACGCCGGTCGCGGTGCGCCAGATGTGCGAGTACCTTGGCCTCAAGATGTTTGAGGACGATGAGCTGCCGCGCGTCGTCGATCCCGTGTTCAATCAAGCGTTTACACAGCGCAACAAGGCCGTGAAGGACCGCTACAAGGATGATCTGACGGTCCGGCAGAACGAGTTTCTGCTGGACGCCATCAAGCTGGCACGCCCGTTCATCCGACGAGTCCTGGAAGAACGGGACTACAGTTGGTTCACGCAAATGCGCGAGCGCGATGGCGGCTCGGCAAGGACTCCAGCGCTTGCAGCGGCGAACTGAACAATGACCGGGCAACGCAGCGTTCTGATCGACGGCTATAATCTCGGCCTCGAAACCGGAACCGGGATCGCGACGTACGCCCGCAATCTCAGCTACGTCACTCACGATATGGGCTATCGGACCGACATCCTCTACGGCATGCGGCCGACGCCTGGTCTTCATCCGCTGTTGCACGAGATCGCCTTCTTTGATCCCGCGGTCGGCAAGCTGCCATGGTGGATGGGTATGACGCGTTTTGCCCGCGTGCATTTCTCGCCGTTTGAAGCAACGGCGCAACAAGTGCCGATTACCGGGAAGGTAATCCACACGCACTACAGGTCGCGCCTACCGTATTTCGACACGATCTACAACTCGCCCGACCTGTTCATCCGCGCGGAAGCCTACAAGTCGTCTGCGAGCCGATTCCTTGCGCCCCGGATGCGTGTGCGCTTGCCCGCAAAGCACGAGATTGCACACTGGACGTATCCGCTGCCGCTCTACGTGCCAGGCACAAAGAACGTGTATACGATGTGCGATCTCATACCGTTGCGTCTGCCATATACGACTCTCGACAACAAGCGCCACTATCTCGAGACCGTTCGCAATCTTGCTCGGCGGGCCGACCATATCGTGACGATCTCGGAAAACTCGCGCAGGGACATCATCAACCTGCTTGGGGTGCCGGAAGAGAAGATCACCAATACCTATCTCTCGGCAGTCATCCCGGCGAAATACGCGGACAAGCCCGAGAACGTGGTCAAGCGCGAGGTCGAGGGCACTTTCAATGTAAAGTACAAGGAGTACATGCTCTTCTACGGCGCGATCGAGCCGAAAAAGAACATCGGACGCCTGATTGAAGGATTCCTTGCGGCAGATACCGACACGCCGCTGCTGATCGTCGGAAAGCTTGCGTGGAAGTACGACCAGGAACTCAGGCTTCTGAACGACGATGCCCAGTCCTATCTCGAACGGGTCGGCTCCGTATTTTACCGGCGCCGACGCATATTCCGGGTCGACTACGCGCCGTTCCCGCTGCTCGTAAGTCTGATCAAGGGCGCCAAGGCGGTGCTGTTCCCGTCGGTTTACGAGGGCTTCGGCCTGCCGATCCTTGAAGGCATGATGCTCGGCACGCCGGTTCTGACATCGAACGAGAGCGCCAATCCCGAGATTGCGGAAGATGCAGCGGTGCTGGTCGATCCGTACAACCCGCGGGAGATTGCCGAGGCGATCACCTCGCTCGACAGCAATCCGGAGCTACGCGCAACGCTCGCTGCCAAGGGCCGCAAACAGGCCCAGAAGTTTTCGCCCGAAGCGCATGCCCGACGTCTCAGCCAGGTCTACGACACCGTTCTGGCAAAACGGCCCATCGCCCCCTCGGAGATCCCTCACTCCAAACCCGTCGCACTGGGGCGAAGGGAAGTCGCCCAGACATCTTCCTGATCCGGCACAGGACCGCGCCTGAGCTTTGTTCAGGCCAGCGACGACTCGTTCAGCATCGTGCTTTTTCGCGCAGTGCGATCTGGGCAGCACGTACATGCTCGTCCCGTGTCGGCGTGATATCGAAGGCGACGAATACTTCATTGGCGAATGAGGCGCGCGCGTCCCCGTAGAACCCTTCCAGCAGACCGTCCGGAATCTCCTCGATCAGGCCCTTGTGGATCACCACGCGGCCGACAGTCTGGTCTTCATCCCATGCGGCAAATGGCGTGAGCCCCGGGATTGCTTGCGCAACCGCGCTCGGGGCGAGCGTCACGCCGGCGGCCGACGGACTGGCGCGGAGGAAATCGGCGAGAGCCGTCCAATACTCGTCCAAGCCCGCCTCCGGATTTATGAGGATGTTGCCCATTCCCTGCTGTGTTGACAATCGCCTGCTGCTATTCGCACGCGCAGGCCGCCGAACGCGCTCTTCTCACGACCGGGGCGGGCATGGTACTACGCCCTCAACAACTCAGCAGAATCCGGGCAGTTCATCGGGTGACGCAAAGGATCATCTCGGCACTGGCAGTCACTCTGCCGGCATGTCTCTGCGGCTGCGCCTACCTTCCCAGTTCCGCCCCGACCGCCCTCGAACTTACCAGTGCCGGAACATCGCAACAAAGGCTCAATTACTTCCTCATCGACTTGGACCCGCGGGTTGCCGCGGCGCTCGCCGAGTATCGCCGCCCGGGTCTGGCCAGCACCTTCGGCGTCGGCGGATACCAGCCGGCGCTCGTTCTGCGTCCTGGCGACACCGTAGCAATCACGATTTTCGAAGTCGGCGGCCCGGTGTCGTTGTTCGGTCCTCCTCCGACCTCCGTGCCCACTCCACCCAGCGCAGCTTCACTCGCGCAGCCTGGCGCCGTGGCCGGCCATGCCACGACACTTCCTTCGCAGGTCATCGAGCTCGACGGAACGGTCCAAATACCTTTCGGCGGGCGCGTCAAAATCGCCGGGCTGACACCGCAAGCGGCCGAACGAGCGATCGAACGGACGCTGGCCGGCAAGGCTCTAGAGCCGCACGCCGTCGTTACTCCGGTCGCTACATCCACCAACATCGTCACCGTGGCGGGCGATGTCGGCCATCCCGGCCCAGTTCCGTTGAGCCTGCGCGGCGAGCGGGTCCTCGATGTCATAGCTACGGCGGGCGGGGCCAAATACGAGTCGTTCGACTGCGACGTTCAGCTCATCCGCGGCGGCCGTGTCGCCACAGTCAACCTCCGTCGCATCGTCGACACCCCTTCGGAAAACGTGCGGGTCCAGCCCGGCGACACTGTATTCGTCTCCTTCAATCCGCGCAGCTACAGCGTGCTGGGCTCGGCCCAGAAGGCATCGCACTACAATTTCGAATACCAAAACCTGTCACTCGCGGAGGCGATCGCGAGGTCAGGCGGCGGCACGGACAATATCACTGACATCGGCGCCATTTATCTGATGCGCTACGAGCCGAGGGACCTGATTAGGCAGATCCTGCCGCCAGGAGACCCGCGTCAAGCGTCAGCGGACGCGTTGTCGCCGGACGGGAATTACCCGGTGGCGTACCACGTCAACCTGCGGGAGGCCCAGGGCTACTTCCTCAGCCAAGCCGTGCAGATGCGCGATAAGGACACGCTCCTAATGACCGACGCGCAGGGTACCGAGTTGGCCAAGCTGCTCAACATCGCGCGCGGCTTCACGGGCATCTACTTCGACCTGAAACGGACGTACTACAAATAGGTGCAGCCAGGCGGACCGAAAACGGGCCCGCCTGACAGCCTCGCGCGCGATTGGCCGCGGCCCTCGTCACTGCGCGGCCGAGGAACGTCCCGCCGAGTAACCTTGCTGATACGCGGACTGCTCGTTCTGCTTCACGTGATTGTAGATCAGCCCACCGGCCAAGCCCGCGCCGGCGCCGATCACCGCGCCAAACCCAGCGTTGCCGGCAATCGCGCCAATCACCGCACCTCCGGCGGTGCCAATCGCCGTGCCGCTCAACGCACGCTGCTGGGTAGGCGTCATGTTGGAGCAGCCCGCGAGCGCGATTGAGCCGGCGAGCAGAACAGGTGCGAGTCTCACTGATGCGTCCTCCTCGAAGTGGCC
>JAFAHH010000655.1 GCA_019237355.1 Acetobacteraceae bacterium
CTGGCCAAGCCTTATCGAACCCGTATACAGGCGTTCTTGCGATTTTCGCTTCGCGACTGCTGAACAATGAGCGGCCGCTCGTTTTCGAAGATGGGGCGCAGCGGCGCGATTTTGTGCATGTCGAAGATGTGGCGCGCGCGTTCGTACTGGCACTCGAGCGGCCTGAAGCGGCTGGCCGGGTCTTCAATATCGGCAGCGGGCGAAATGTCAGCATTCTCGAAGTCGCTTCCAATATTGCCGGTGCGATGGGCCGCCCCCACCTGGAACCGGAAGTAATCGGCAAGGCTAGGATGGGTGACATCCGCCATTGTTTCGGCGATATCACCTTGGCGCAAACCGAGCTCGGCTACCACCCGGGCCGGAACTTTGCGGACAGTCTCGAGGAGCTTGCCGCTTGGGTGGAGCAGCAGCAGGCGATCGATCGTGTGGCCGAAGCCCGGCGCGAGCTCGAGTTAAGAGGGCTCGTCGCGTGAGCCAAGACGTCCCGGCGCCTGTGCCATCCATCGCCTGCACGCATCCGATTCTGGTGACGGGAGGCGCCGGTTTTATCGGAAGCAATTTAGCGGATCGGCTGGCCAGCCTCGGGCATCACGTACTGGTTTATGATTCGCTTTGCCGCCCGGGTGTTGAGACCAATGTAGCCTGGCTTCGCCGCCGGCATCCGCAACGTGTGGCCTTGGTACGAGCCGATATACGCGATACCCATTCGCTCAATGCCGCCGTGGCCAGATCATGCGCAGTGTTTCATCTCGCAGCACAGGTCGCAGTCACGACCAGCATGCTGGCACCAGAGGATGATTTCGAAATCAATGTCGGCGCTACGCTGCGCTTGCTGGAAGCACTGCGCCGCCTACGCCGCCCAGTGCCGCTTATCTTTGCCAGTACGAACAAAGTCTATGGTGATCTTGCCGGGTTGAAGTTACGGGAGGAAGGCGGATCGTATCAGCCGCGCGACCCGGTGTTGCGCAGCCGCGGCATTAGCGAGAGCCAGGCAATCAGCTTTCATACGCCTTATGGATGCTCCAAGGGCGCTGCTGACCAATACGTTCTGGATTACGCCCGCAGCTTTGGCCTGCCGGCGACGGTATTGCGCATGAGCTGCATTTATGGCGCCCGCCAGCACGGCACCGAGGATCAAGGATGGGTGGCGCATTTCCTCCTGCGTGCGATGGCGGGTGAACCTATTACTATTTACGGCAATGGCCGTCAGGTTCGCGACATTTTGTATATTGACGATACGGTCGATGCCTATGTGGCCGCGTGGCAGCGGATCGGAGCTGTGGCTGGCCGGGTGTTCAATCTTGGAGGCGGACCGGAAAACGCGGTCAGTCTTGTACAGGTGGTTGCGTGCATTGAAGGCGTACTCGGCGAGCAGCTCGATCTTCGATTCACCGATTGGCGTCCCGCAGATCAGCGCTGGTTCGTCTCAGACCCGCGCCAGATTCGTGCCGCTCTAGAACTTGATCCACCGATTCCCTGGCGCAAGGGCCTCGCGCTACTTGCGGATTTCTATGCCGCGAGCATGCCACGACCTCGCGTTGCGAGCGCCCGATGAGAGTGGCGCTAGTCAATCCCGCCTGGCATTTCGAGCATAGCATCTATTTCGGATGCCGTGAGCCACATTTGCCGCTCGAGCTCGGCTATGCGCAGGCGTTGCTGGAGCGCGAAGGCCACGACGTTCTCCTGCTCGACGGCTTGCTCGAGCAGAAAACCAACAATTCCCTTGCGGCCGAAGTTGCTGGATTCGCCCCGGAAATAACCGTTGTTGCGACTGCTCCCACTTACCTGTTTTGGCGCTGTGCGCCCCCAGAATTGCGGGTGCCGCGCGAGTTCCTGACCGCGTTGGGCGGTGCGGGCGGCATCACGGTTGCGGTCGGGCCGCATGGTTCCGCGACGCCGGGCGCAACCCTACGGAAGCTTGGCGCGGATATTGTGATCCGTGGTGAGTGCGAGTCGGTGATCGCGGCACTCGCCAATGGCGGCGGCACTCCGGGTGTTGCTGGCACGGCAAGCTTGCGGGATGGCGAGGTCGTGCTGCATGGGCCGACTCAGGCCGCCGCCTTTTCTGATCTTCCCCCCCTAGTGTGGCCTGATGCATGGATACAGCGTCACGGCCACCATCACCATCGCTTTGACGCGGAGCCAACCGGGCCGGGTGCGGAGGTTGAAGCGTCTCGGGGTTGCCCGTACACGTGTAGCTTCTGCGCCAAGATGGATTACCGCGACCAGTACCGGCGACGGACGCTGCCGGTTCTGCTGGAAGAAATTGACGCGCTGATCACGCAAGGTGTTCGCTACTTCTATTTCATCGATGAGATATTTCTTCCCAATCGCGCGCTGCTCGAAGCCCTAGCCTGTCGCGGCGTGCAGTTTGGCGTGCAGACCCGGATTGATTTGTGGAAGCCCGAAATGCTCGCCCGGCTTGGCTGGGCGGGATGCGTCTCCATCGAGGCTGGGGTGGAGAGCCTCACGCAGCAAGGCCGCGAGTCGCTGCACAAAGACTGCCGGATGAGCACTGACGCGCTCACCCAACGGCTGATACTTGCGCGCCGGCACGTGCCCTTTGTGCAAGCCAATCTTATCGCGACTGCGGTGGATGATGCCGGCATAGTGACCCGCTGGCGTGAGGGCTTGCAGCCGTATGGGGTATGGGCGAACGATCCGGTGCCGCTCTATCCCTATCCGAGCTCCCCAGACTACCGGCGCCTCTGGGGTGAGCCCGATGACCAGGCTTGGGAGCGGGCCCATGCGCATTACCTGGCGCATTTCGAGCGATTCAGCGACATTCAGGATGAGAAGCCGCTACCGCTACACGCGCTGGAAACCGAATGCTTGCCGGCGTGAGGCTTCCGCGGCGCATGTTCATCACCGCCGATGCGGTGGGCGGGGTTTGGCAATACACCCTGGATCTCGCCTCCGGATTGGCGGCCCGGGGAATCGAAACCGTGCTCGCCGTCCTTGGCCCGGAACCCGGCCCGGAGCAGCGCCAGGCCGCGTCGGTGATCACCGGGCTCGATCTGCACCTAACCCGCCTACCGCTGGATTGGACGGCCGAAGGCCCGGGCGCGCTCGCCAACGCCTCCGAGTGCCTGGCCGGGCTTGCCGGCCGGTTGGGGGCCGATGCGGTCCACCTGCACTCCCCGGCTCTGGTAGGCCAGGCAACCTGGCCCGCGCCGGTGATTGCCGTCGCGCATTCTTGCGTCGCCACCTGGTGGCGGGCTGTCCGTAGCGGCCCATTGCCTGCCGATTTCGCCTGGCGAGCGACCGCAATCAGCGAGGGGCTTTATTCGGCCGACGCGGTGATCGCGCCCTCCCAGGCGCATGCTCAATCCCTGGGCGCTGCTTACGGATTTGGCGCCGCGCATGTCGTGCACAACGGCCGAATGCCGTTGTGCCATCATCGCCAAAGCAACCGCGCCGTGCTCGCCGCCGGACGGCTCTGGGACGACGGGAAGAACATCGCCTTGCTCGATTTGGCCGCGCGGGATCTGAATGGGCCGGTCATTGGCGCGGGGCCGCTTCACGGGCCTAACGGCGCAATCACATCACTCAAAAACATCCAAGCGCTCGGGCCGCTTAACGCCTCAGACATGCCAGCGGCATATGCGCGCGCTTGCATCTTCGCCTCTCCGGCTCTCTACGAACCCTTCGGACTGGCTGTGCTCGAGGCAGCACAGGCTGGGCTCGCGCTCCTTTTGTCAGACATCCCGAGCTTTCGCGAGTTATGGCACGGCGCCGCCATACTACTCGATCCCGGCGATGCGGCCGCCTGGCGTACGCAACTCCAAATCCTGCTCGACGACGCGGATTTATGCCGTCTCATGGGCCACCGTGCGAAACAGCGCGCCCAGCGCTACACAGTCGCGGCGATGGTGAAGCAAACGCTCGGCGTGCATCGCTCTGCGCGCATCTCGATGGCGGCGGATTGAGCCGCGATGAAAATTATCTACTTCGTCCAATCGCTTGTTTCGTGCTGGAACAATGGACACGCGCATTTCCTGCGCGGCGTACTACGTGAGTTGGCGGCACGCGGCCACACCATCCGCGCGTACGAACCCAGTAATGGCTGGAGCCGTACCAACCTCATCGCCGAGCACGGCCAGCAGGTGCTCCATTCCTTCCATCAATGCTTTCCGGAACTAAGCCCGACTGAGTACGGCCCTGATTTCGACCTCGAACAAGCGTTGACGGGTGCCGACCTCGTTATCGTTCACGAATGGAATGATCCTTCTCTCGTCGCGAAGGTTGGCCGGCTTCGAAGCCGGGGGGCCAAATTCCTATTGCTGTTCCACGATACGCACCACCGTGCCATCAGCGACCCGGCCGCCATGCGGAACTACGACCTTTCCGGCTATGACGGGGTGCTCGCTTTCGGGCAGGCGCTCGCGGAGATTTACCGGAAGTGGGGCTGGGGCGATCGTGCGTTCATCTGGCACGAAGCGGCCGACACACGCCTCTTCCGTCCCCCTGAAACCGAGGAGCGTCGCCGGGGATTGGTCTGGGTCGGCAATTGGGGTGACGAGGAACGAACGGCCGAACTCCATGACTATCTTTTCGCCCCAGTTGCGCGGATGCGTGCTCCGCTCGACGTCTATGGGGTGCGCTATCCGGAGCAAGCCGTTGCGCAGCTTCACGGGTTAGGCATAGCATACCAAGGCTGGCTGCCCAATAATGCAGTACCTAAGGTGTTCGCGGCGCACCAGGCGACGGTACATGTGCCACGGCGGTACTATGCAGAGGCGCTCGCCGGCATTCCCACCATTCGCGTATTCGAAGCATTGGCTTGCGGCATTCCGCTGATTTCTGCTCCATGGGAAGACGTTGAAGCCTTGTTCCGGGCTGGTGACTTTTTGATCGCACGCTCGCCGCCCGAGATGGAACAACATCTGCGCGCCGTTTTGCAAGATTCGAAATTGCGCGTCCACTTAGCCGAACGCGGCCTGGCCACCATCAAGGCCCGCCACACCTGCGGGCATCGCGCCGATGAGCTGCTCGCAATAACCAGGCGCATACGGGCCCCCGCCAAGGAATCGGTATTATGAAACTTGCATTCTATGGCTCGAGCCTGCTTTCATCCTACTGGAATGGAGCCGCCACTTATTATCGCGGCTTGCTCGAGGCGCTCGCCGGGCTGGGGGATGACATCACCTTCTACGAGCCAGACGCCTTCGACCGGCAATCTCACCCCGATATCGATCCGCCCGATTGGGCGCAGGTACACGTCTACGAGCCGACCGAATCCGCTTTGCGCCGGATTATCGCAGAGGCCGGGTGCGCTGATGTGGTGGTGAAAGCAAGCGGCGTCGGCATTTTCGACGATGTCCTCCTTGCCGGCACAATGCGTGCTGCCCGGCCGGGTGCAGTGCGGGTGTTTTGGGATGTGGATGCTCCAGCAACCCTGGCAGCAATGAGCGCTGATCCCGGGCATCCGATCCGCCGGGCGCTAGCGGGGCTTGATTTTGTGATGACGTATGGCGGCGGCCAGCCGGTGGTTGAGGCCTATAGGGCATTCGGCGCAGCTCGATGCGTGCCCATCTACAATGCCCTCGACCCGGCCAGCCACTATCCCGTGACGCCAGATCCCGCTTACGCGGCGGATCTCTCGCTGCTCGCGAATCGACTGCCGGATCGCGAATTGCGGATCGATGAGTTCTTCTTCCGCCCGGCCGCGGCGCTTCGGGATAGCCGGTTTCTGCTTGGGGGTAACGGGTGGTCCGGCAAGCCGATGCCGGCGAATGTACGGGCCATTGGACATGTGCCTACGGCCGCGCACAACGCCTTCAACTGCAGCGCACGCGCCGTTCTGAATGTTGCACGCGATAGCATGGCCAGTGTTGGCTTCTCCCCGGCAACCCGAGTGTTTGAGGCCGCGGGTGCAGCGGCCTGTCTCATCACGGATGCATGGCAGGGTATCGATGTCTTCCTGCAACCCGGGGCGGAGATTCTGGTCGCACGTGACGGACAGGATGTGGCTCAATATGTGGAGGCGCTAACGCCGGCGCGAGCCAAAGAGATCGGGGCACGGGCAAGAGCACGCATTCTCGGCGAACACACCTATGACAAGCGTGCGCAGCAAGTGCACGAGCTCTTCACCGACGCTATTGCGACCAAGAGGCAGGAGCTAGCCGCATGAGGATTGTCGCTCTGGGGCTTAGCCTCAGCAGCTCCTGGGGAAATGGGCACGCCACAACATATCGTGCGTTGTTTAAGGGCCTGGCCGCGCGCGGCCACGAAATCCTTTTCCTGGAGCGCGATCGGCCTTGGTATGCCGCACATCGCGACCTAACGAACCCCGGTTATTGTGATCTGCGCTTCTATAACTCCCTCGACGAGCTAAACGCGTGGCAAAGGCAGATGATAGATGCTGACGCAGTGATTGTCGGTTCCTATGTTCCTGAAGGCACTGCAGCTGGGGCCTTCGTGCAGAGGAATGCGGCTGGCGTCACGGCTTTTTACGATATCGACACGCCCGTGACACTCAGGAAACTCTCCTCGGGAGATGAAGAGTATCTGAGTCCGGGGTTGATTCCGGGTTACGATCTGTATTTATCCTTCACCGGTGGCCCCACGCTCAGGCGGCTTGAAAGCCAGTATCGCGCCCACGCCGCCCGGGCTCTTTACTGCTCCGTTGATCCCGATTTGTATTCGCCGGTTGATGTTCCGTGCCAGTGGGACCTTGGTTACATCGGCACCTATAGTGCTGACCGTCAGCCGGCACTCGAGCAACTTGTGTTAGAGCCCGCCCGGCGCCGGCCCGATCTCCGCTTTGTCGTGGCCGGGGCGCAGTACCCGGATGATATCGCCTGGCCGGGGAACGTCGACCGGATCGATCATTTGTCACCGGTTGAGCACGCACGCTTTTATTCGAGCCTCGGCTGGACGCTTAATATCACCCGCGCCGACATGATTGCGGCCGGGTGGAGCCCAAGCGTACGGTTATTTGAAGCGGCCGCGTGCCTGACGCCGATCGTCTCAGACTGGTGGTCAGGTTTGGACCAGTTCTTCCACCCCGGCTCCGAGATCTGCATTGTGAGCAGCACTGAGCAACTCTTGGCTGCTCTCGCGTCCCCTGCAGCCCGCAGGCAGGCTCTGGCTGGCCGGGCGCGGCAGCATGTGCTCGCGGCGCACACAGCAGCGAAGCGCGCAACCGAGCTGGAAGCCTATCTGCTTCGGGCGCAGCGGCGTGCTTCACGGGCCGCGTAACGAACTAACCTGTGCAGATTGCGTTTTGCGGGGCGGAGATTCCGGAGAGACGCATGAGGACGATCCGAACCCGCCTAGGGGAGCGCGCAGCCGGTTTCCTGAAAGACTGGTCCTTGCCGCGCCAGCTCGCCGGGGAAAGCCCGTACTCCGAAGCAGCGAAGAGCACCATGTCGCAGGAGCTTCGACCGCGGCTTGAGCAGGCTGATACGATCGGCACAAGCATCTGTCCATTCTGTGCCGTGGGCTGCGCGCAGCTTGTTTACGCCCGCAACGGCAAGCCCGTGCATATCGAAGGTGATCCGCGCAGCCCAACCAATCAGGGGACATTGTGCCCAAAAGGCGCTGCGACACTGGGCCTTATGACGAGCCCGCTCCGGGTCGCTGATGTGCTCTACCGTGCACCCTATGCAAAGCAGTGGGAGAAGCGCCCCCTGCATTGGGCGATGCAGCGCATTGCCGAGCGGGTCAAGCGCACGCGCGATCAGACCTTTGTCGAGTCATTGCCCGACGGCACGACGGTCAATCACACGCTGGCGATTCAATCCCTTGGCGGTGCGACACTCGATAACGAAGAGAACTATTTGATCAAAAAGCTGTTCAATGGCGGGCTGGGCATCGTTTCGATAGAAAATCAGGCGCGTATCTGACACTCCTCTTCGGTGCCCAGTCTGGGCTCGACCTTCGGCCGCGGGGCCGCCACCATGTCGCTTTGGGATGTGCGCAATGCAGATTGCATCGTGGTCATGGGCTCCAACATGGCGGAGAACCACCCGGTCGCATTCCGCTTCGTGCTGCAAGCAAAGGACCACGGCGCCACCATCATCCATGTGGACCCGCGCTTCACCCGCACCTCGGCGTTGGCCGATGTTTATGCGCCGATCCGTTCGGGTAGCGATATCGCCTTTCTCGGTGGGATCATCCGCTACATCCTGGAAAACGATCTGTGGTTCCGGGAATACGCACTGCACTACACCAATATCTCGACAATCATCGCCGAGGGCTATCGCGACACGGAGGAGAATGACGGACTCTTCTCGGGGTTCAACGAAGAGAACCGCTCCTACAAGCATGACACCTGGCAATATGAAGGCGAGGTAATACCCTCCTCGATTGCCGAGCATTATTCCTCGCTCACCGAGTCTTTCGAGGGCGGCAAACGCGGCCTGACCCAGCACCCACCGCCTACGGACGAAACGCTTCAGCATCCCCGCTGCGTCTATCAGATCCTGCGCCGCCATTACGCCCGCTACACGCCGGATATGGTGGAGCGAACGACCGGATGCCCGAAGGAGGTATTCCTTAAGGTTTGCAAGGCCCTCACCCGGAATTCAGGCCGCGAGCGCACTAGCGCCTTCTGCTACGCGGTCGGGTGGACGCATCACAGCGTCGGTGTGCAAATCATTCGTGCCGCCGGCATCATCCAAGGGTTACTCGGCAACGTCGGAAGACCCGGCGGCGGCATTCTTGCGTTGCGGGGCCATTGCAGCATCCAGGGCAGCACCGATATCCCGACGCTCTACAACATGCTGCCGACCTATCTACCCCAGCCGCACGCGTTCAAGCCGCATCATACGCTGCGGCAGTTTCTCGAAACCGAGGATGTGCCAACCGGCGGGTGGCATGCGTTTCCCAAATACATGATTAGCCTTTTGCGTGCCTGGTACGGCGAGGCGGCGACGTCCGCGAATGAATGGGGATATGAGTACATCCCTAAGCTCACTGGCGATCACTCGAACTTACCCATGACGCTCGTCATGGCCGATGGTGCGGCCAAAAGCTTGTTCGTGCTTGGCCAAAATCCCGTGGTGGGGGCGGTGAATTCCGACCTTGTGCAGCGAGGTCTCAGTAAGCTCGAATGGATGGTGGTGCGTGATTTCGCCCTGACCGAGACCGCCGAATTCTGGCGCGAGGGCCGGATCATTCAAAAAGGCGAGCTTCGGCCTGAGGAGATCGGCACCGAGGTGTTCTTCTTGCCAAGCGCCATGGCGGCGGAAAAAGACGGTACCGTGACCAGTACGGGCCGCCTGGTGCAATGGCACGACGTGGTCTGCGACGCACCCGGCTATTCTCGCTCCGACCTATGGTTCATCTA
>JAFAHH010000781.1 GCA_019237355.1 Acetobacteraceae bacterium
GAGGCAGCTGCAAGTGATCATCATAACAAAACGAAGCGGCTGCCAGGTGACCTGCGTCACAGCTGCTGCCATTACGACGTCCCGCAGTGACGGTGGGCCGTAAGTCTTAAGTACGCAACACACGCCTGAAGGCCGACGCACGACCACCGTCGCTGCCGGCCGCGTTGACCGCGTTCCGCGCGCGACTTTAGGAGGGCGTAGGCCGGCTGGGCTGCAGTCCGGCCGCCGTTCCAAAAGCGGCCCCGCAGGCTCTGTTGCAAAGCCGGGGACGGATGTGGTTGGGGTAGCCGGCGGGACGGGGACGGCGGGCGGCATGGTGACGATAGGCAGCAGCGAGGCGTTCAAGGGGCGGCATTTTACGGCCGAGTTATCCTCTGGGCGCTGCCGTGGCATCTGGGATTTCCGATCCGCTACGTGAGATGCTGCCGGATCGCGGGGTCGCGTCGACCACACGACCCGTGTTTGCCGCCTCGCTGGAGCAAGCGGGTCCGTCGGCACCTCCCTCCATGACACCGCCTTCCCCAGCAGCCTTTTCGAGGTGGCCGCCTGAAAGCCTTTACTCCTAACACCTGCCTGTCCCGACTCAGAATTTGCGATAGAACCAGAATGGTTGTATGCGATATCCGATTCATGTGATCGGCGCTTCGGGTCGGTCCGGAGTCGCGCTGTGTCGGGCGCTGCTGGCCCACGGCGTGCCAATCATTCCAATCGTGCGCAACCCGGATCGTCTCCCAGCCATGCCGGCCCCGCTACGGCTGGCCGATCTGACCCAGCCCGAAACGTTGGGCCCCGTTCTACAGGATGCACGCTGGGTTGTGTCATGCGCGCATGCGCGGCATACCCCGGCCGTCCTGAACGCAGCGCCCACTGGGGCGCGGTTCGTTTTCCTCGGCAGCACCCGCAAGTACACGCGCTGGCCTGATGAGCATGGCCGGGGGGTACTGGCCGGGGAAGCCGCCTTTCTTCGCTCTGGCCGGGCCGGGGCGATGTTGCATCCGACTATGATCTACGGGGCGCAGGGCGAGGATAATGTGCGGCGGCTCGCGGCCTTGTTGCGGCGGCTCCCCCTCGTTCCGCTACCCGGCGGCGGGCGCGCGCTGGTGCAGCCGATCCACCAGGACGATGTCACCCGGGCCATCCGCGCCGCACTCGAAGTGGCCTGGAACCGGCCGGAGACGCTGGTGATCCCCGGGCCTGAACCGGTGCCCTATGCCGGGTTTGTTCGAGCCGTTGCACGGGCAGCGGGCCAAGCTGTGCCTCGGATCATCCCGGTTCCAGCCGCCGCGCTGGTTGCTTTGGCGCCGCTTACAGCCCTGGTGCCTCTTGTGCCGAGGGTTCGAGCGGCCGAAATTCGCCGGTTGCTGGAGGACAAAGCATTCGACCCAGCGCCAATGCGCATTATGCTGGGGATCGAGCCGATTTCGCTGGAAGAGGGCCTGGCCCGGACCTTTGCAGGAGCACCCGCATGCCCGTGATCAATCGAATTGCCGAATTCCACGCCGACATGACCCAATGGCGGCGGGACCTGCACGCTCATCCGGAGCTGGCGTTGCACGAAGTACGCACCAGCCGGGTGGTGCAGGAAAAGCTGAAATCCTTCGGCGTAGATGAAATCGTTTCGGGCATCGCCAAAACCGGCGTTGTTGGGGTGATCCGAGGCCGGTCGGCCGGGCGTGCGATTGGGCTACGGGCCGATATGGATGCGCTGCCGATTGAGGAGGCGACGGGCGCCCCGTATGCCTCGCGAAATCCGGGCGTGATGCATGCCTGTGGACATGACGGCCACACCACGATGCTGCTCGGTGCGGCCCGGTATTTGGCTGAAACGCGCAATTTCGATGGCACTGTGTATGTAATTTTTCAGCCCGCCGAAGAGCATCTGGGCGGCGGCGAACTGATGGTGCGGGAAGGCCTGTTCGACCGCTTCCCTATGGATCAGATTTTTGGACTGCATAATTGGCCTTCGATGCCGGCAGGCACGTTCAGATGGCGCGAAGGCGCCGTGATGGCGGCGGTTGCGAATATCGAGATCGACGTGACGGGCCGGGGGGCACATGGTGCTCACGCCTATCGCGGCATCGACCCGATTGTGGTTGCGGCGGCAATCGTCACCTCGCTGCAGTCCATCGTCTCGCGGAACCTGAGCGCGCAGGAGAACGGCGTGGTGACGATTGGTCAGATCCAGGGCGGTCAGACCTACAATGTGATTCCCGAAACAGTGCACATGAAGGGAACGGCGCGGTGGTTCAACCCCAAGGTGGGGGACCTGCTGGAAGCGAGCATCCGCCGCATAGCCACCGGCATTGCCGAGAGTTTCGGGGCCCGGGCCGAGGTCGTATTCGAGCGTGCTTACCCAGCGACGGTGAATGACCCCGAGGCGACCGGAATGGCCCGGCGAGCGGCGACCGCTGTGGCTGGACAGGCGCGAGTAGAGTACATGGAAAAGCCGACCATGGGCGGCGAGGACTTCAGCTTCATGCTGCAATCGAAGCAAGGCGCGTATATCATGCTCGGGGCCGGGCGGACCGAGTCCGATCCGCAACTGCATCATCCGGCCTACGATTTCAACGACGAGATATTGCCAATCGGCGCAAGCTACTGGGCGACCCTGGCGGAGCAACTGCTGCGGCGGGAGTAGTGCTTTCAAACTCAGCGAGGCCGCCGAAGGCGTCATCTCAGGCCGCAAGACCTGGTGGAGGTGAGACAGCGCATAGTCGAACTCCACACAGGCACCCATTCCGAGCCGGTTTCGCCACGCAATCGTGACGACGCCGCGTCCGTGGCGGATCATCGCAAGGGTTTAGTCAGCCACGCTTTCGCGGCGAAGCGTATAGCTAGACTAGTTCCCGTCGAGGAGCAGCAGGAACTGACCGAGGTTCGCGAATTGCCAGGATTGGGGATTACAGCACTGATGGCCGGCCGGCCGGTGGCGCTGGGACGCGGAGAACTATTCACCGAGCTTGGGATCACACGCTCTGCTCCGCCAGTTCACGTTGGTCCGGTCGCCGGGGTGGCTGCCGATGGGCGATTCCTTGGTTGGGTGTTGCTGGCCGACGATCCGCGACCCGAGGCGCGCGAGACGATTGCTGAACTGGCAAGCCTCGGCCTGCGTCGTCAGATTTTGCTAACCGGGGATCAGCCCGCGGTGGCTCTTTCAGTCGGCCAGCAGCTCGGTATTGACGACGTACGCGCCGGGGCGCTTCCCGAGCAGAAGTTGGCCGCGGTGCGCGATCTGACAATCGGTGGGTATCGGCCGATGGTCGTCGGTGACGGAATAAATGACTCGCTTGCGTTGAAGGCCGGCGCGGTCGGCGTCGCCATGGGTGCGACCGGCAGCGACTTAGCGATCGCCTCGGCGGACATCGTACTGCTCGGCAACGATTTGGGTCGCCTCGCGACAAGCGTGCGATTGAGTCGGCGCTGCCGACAGACCATTCACACCAACGTGGCACTTGGACTCGGCTGGACGGCTATGCTGACGGGAGCGGCGGCTCTTGGTATATTTGGAGCCAGTGGCGCGCTGGTTGCAGCCGTCCTCCATAATGTGGGTACGTTCGCAGTGATTGCCAATGCAGGGCTGCTATTGCAGTTCCAGGAGGCCTGAGCTCATTCACGGACTCGGGTTTGAAAGCGCCTGATCCAGCGAATCGAGTTGCTGCATCATCCAGTCTTGATATTTGACGCCGGGCGGCTCGGTTTCAGTTACCCCGACTACCGGAATGTGCAACTCACGCGCAAGAGATAGCAGGCGCTGAGCGGCAACATCCGTCGCCTGGCTATTATAGATGAGCACCTTTACCTTTCGCGATTTCGAATCATTCTCAAATGCTATCACATCCGAGGGCCTCGGCTCGGTGTTGTTCATCACCGCAAGCTGAAAGCGCTGGTTGCGCATCTTCAGGCCCAACGCGTCCGCCATGTAGCCAAATACCCGCTCGGTCGCGGTCACCTCAGCCCCGGCGTAGCGATTACGCACGTCAGCAATTTTGTTCTCGATCGGCTTCAGCGAGGTGAGAAAAGCATTGAGGTTCTGCTCGTAATCGGATTTGTGGGCAGGATCGGCCGTATCCAATGCGTGAGCGAGAGCGCTCGCGGTCGCTGGCATGGTCGGCGGGTCATACCAGAGATGGGGATTGTCGCCGGCCTTGCAGGTTAGCAACCACGATCACTTGCCGCTTACGGGACCGTGATGCCGATAAAAGCTTTGACGCCCAAGCCTCAACACCGCACGCGCGGCACCTAGCGGCTCCTGCCGACAGCGAAAAGGCCCATAGTTTCTGATACGGAACATATTGGCCCACGAAGCCCGCGGCGTTTAGCCCGGGGCAGGCGGCGCCACCGGCGGGTCAATCCCCGCGGCGGCTGGGTTCCCATCGCGCGGGCGCGATGGGCTGGAGCCGACGCCCCCACTCATCAGGTGGCGGCCAGCCCGGGCTGCCAGGGCGGAGCCGCCGGCGAAGCCGGTGGAATAGCCCGCGGAGGGCAGGACCGTGCAACAGTCCGGGTCTCCGGCTGCCCCTCAGAATCGGCAGGACCAGCAGCGGATACGGAACGCCGGCGCCGCTTGGCGGCCATCTCCGGACCCAGCCGGATTGCCAACATCCGGCACAGCGGGCGCAGGATCCGGCCCGCTTGTGGCAGGTCCGCAAGCAACGCCGCCATCTCCGGGTCGGCCAGCAAGTGCTGCAACTGACTGCCATAGATCGCCGCCCCCGGCACCAGCCGGATCAGCCAGCCGAACCCACTCGGCAGCCGAGCCGGAGGCAGGCCCTCCAGCCGGGGCAATTCAAGATCGCGCTCAGCCTGCTCGCGAGTTACCGACGCCGGCGGAAGCCGGCCGGCGCGGGCCTGGAAGTCTGCGAACAAACTCTGGCGCCTCGGCTGGGACAACTACGACACCAGTCTCAGCGCTAGCAAAGTAGCAATGAAACTTCTTGGTCAGCGGCCCAGGCCGCATCCGCACGATCAACGCCCGCAAATGGTGTGCGTCAATTTTTCGGCCGATCGGTATGGATGACTCCTACCTGATAGTCACAACATGCTCCAGCCTGTAAACGACCCGCCGAGCTCTCCCTGGTTGAGGTAGATATGACCGTCCAATCCCTTGGCGAGGATGAACAGGTAATTGTTGCCCATCAGCGCAGCGGCGGGAGCCGCGTCCGTGCGCCCGTCCCCGTCGAGCGGCCGCAGTCCGTGTCCGCCCTCGCCCAGCGCCCACCAATCGTAATAGACGCGCCCGTCCGTGCCGGTCGCGACGAGCACGGTGGTGTTGCCTGCGGATGATGCAGCAGGTGCGAGATTCGTGCTGAAGCCCAACCCCTCCCAGCCTGTGAACGACCCGCCCAGCTCTCCCTGGTTGAGGTAGAGCTGACCGTCCAATCCCTTGGCCACGACAAACAGGTAGCTGTCCCCTGCCAGCGCGGCGGCCAGAGCCGCGTCCGTGCGGCCACCTCCCGCTAGTTCGCGCCACCCGTTCGGATCCAGGCCCATGTCATAGTAGACGAGGCCGTGGGCGTCTGCGGCGACTACGACCGGTGTGTACGCGCCAATTGGCCATGTTCCGTTGTTCACGATTGTCGCTGCGGGCGCGACGGTTGTTTGCAAGCCCTGGAACAGCACCCACTCGGAGAACCCAGTCCCAATCTTGCCACCGTTGTTGATATAGATGTTGTCATCGGTTCCCTTGATCGTGCGCCACATATCGACTTCGTTGACATTGTCGCCGAGCACCGTGAACGAGGCGGCCGGTGTCGCGTCGGTGCGCCCATTCCCGTCTATCTCGAGCCAGTCGTGCGATCCTCCTCCCAGTTGCCACCAGTTGTAGAAGATGCGCCCGTCGCTGGCCGTGGCGACCACCAGCACATTGTTGCCATACGCGGCCGCTCCCGGAGCCACGTTGGTTAGGAAAGGCGCCTGGGCGCGAACCGCTCGCATCCCAAGAATCGTACCGCTTGCGACGGCCGCCGCACTCTTCAGTATGGTTCTTCGCAACATCTCTGTCGTCTCCCACGTTTGAGCAAGTCGACAACCTGCACCGCGTGGCGAGCGCGGACTCGTCGACCGCGCAAGTTTGTCAAAGGTTGCTGCCGCCCGCTCGGACCGCGGACCAAGCCGCTCGCGGACGGTCTCGACCGTTCGCCTGTCGGGGAGCTTGCGAGCCCGCACTGCCCGGGGCAGTCAGGGAGCGCTGTACGACAAATCTTCCTTCCTGGATGTGACGAGCGTCACAGTCACAAGAGTAACCACTGAAAGCACGATGGGAAGACGGACTTCGTCCACAGCCACGGCTACAACGTATACCGCCCCGTTAAGGGGCGTGCCGAAATATCGTGCGAAGCCTTGATGGTTGCGACTGGGGCCATCAGCGTGCCGATACCCGACCACATGAAGATCGCGCTTAACGCTGTCCGGCCGAGCAATGCGATAAAATCCATTTCTCCTCCCATATCGATTCGCTTGCCGGAACAAAGCAGAAGCACAGGCGGTCGGGAAGCGGGTATAAAGGAAACGAGGGCCGATTGGTAGGACCGGCGAACCTGCCGGAGGCGCTGAATCCTACCGTGACGGCCTGACGATTTTCGACCGGCTGGCGAAATCGGACCCGGGCAACGCCTCCTGGCAGCGCGATCTGTCGGTGAGTTACGCCAAACTGGCTATGGTTGAAGCACGGCAAGGCGCAGACCGTGATGCTCTTATCGCACTCAATTAAAGGGAGAGAAATCGCTATCCGGCTTTCTCAGCAATCTCCCGACAACGCAATACTGAAAAAAGATCTGATGTGGTTCGACATGCAAGTCGCCGCGCAGAAAAGGTAGCTTTTGCTGCGAATTCCTTAATGATGCACGGGGGTCTAGAGATGCTGATCCCGCTCCCTAATGCCGTCGTTCTCGACAAGACCGTGCTTGGGATATTTGGAGCCAGTGGTGCACCGGTTGCCCCCGTCCTCCACGATCTGGGTTCGTTCACAGTGATCGCCAATGCAGCGCCTGCCGCGCAGTTCCAGGAGGCCTGAGCTCTTTCACGGACTCGGGTTTGAAAGCGCCTGATCCAGGGAATCGAGTTGCTGCATCATCCAGTCTTGATATTTGACGCCGGGTGGCTCGGTTTCAGTTACCCCGACTACCCGAATGTGCACCTCACGCGCAAGAGATAGCAGGCGCTGAGCGGCAACATCCGTCGCCTGGCTATTATAGATGAGCACCTTTACCTTTCGCGATTTCAAATCATTCTCAAATGCTATCACATCCGAGGGCCTCGGCTCGGTGTTGTTCATCACCGCAAGCTGAAAGCGCTGGTTGCGCATTTGCAGGCCCAATGCGTCCGCCATGTAGCCAAATACCGGCTCGGTCGCGGTCACCTCAGCCCCGGCGTAGCGCTTACGCATGTCAGCAATTTTGTTCTCGATCGGCTTCAGCGAGGTGAGAAAAGCATTGAGGTTCTGCTCGTAATCGGATTTGTGGGCAGGATCGGCCGTATCCAATGCGTGAGCGA
>JAFAHH010000173.1 GCA_019237355.1 Acetobacteraceae bacterium
GCAGAACTCGCGGAGCTCTCGGCTGGACGCGCGCCGATGGCCAGGGCACTCGCCCGGCATGATCGTGCCCGCGCCCCTTTGCCTGTTGCAGAAGCGCTGGCGATCCGAAATTCGTGCCCGGCAGCCGAGGGAAGCGACGCGGACATGGAGGCGGCCTCGTTTCTCATCGATCATCCCGAGGCCTATGTGGCCGGGCTGCTGCCGCCGATGCCCGAAGGGCATTAGAGCGCGATGGCTTGGGGCGGAGCCGGGTTCCCAATTCGCGAGCACCGGGTCCCATTTCACGCCGCAAAATGGGACCCGGGATCGGGGCCCCGATCGCCGGAAAGCCTGAATCGCGCTCTGGGAAGCGGCCATAGAGGATGATTGCCTCGCCTGAAGCCCCGACCGGCTTGGAACCGGCGAGTAAAAAGGGTTAAAGGGGTCATCG
Organism: Acetobacteraceae bacterium; assembly: GCA_019237355.1. Lineage (GTDB taxonomy): Bacteria > Pseudomonadota > Alphaproteobacteria > Acetobacterales > Acetobacteraceae > JAFAHH01. Next base: position 431 of record JAFAHH010000173.1, read on the forward strand.
TTGGGGATCCTGGATGGATATTCCGCCTGATTTGCCTGAGCGTGCGGCCGTTCTCGAAAGGCTGTTTGAGCGGATGGAACGGCGAATGGAGCGGATCGAGCATCGGCTCGACAGCATCGTGGCTGACATCGCGCGCCTCGAAGGGGCGATTAGGCACCTGCCGACGACATGGCAGCTCATCACCTACACGCTTGGGGCGCAGCTCACGTTTGCTACCTTGCTCTTCGCGGCCTATAGGCTGGGCCACTGACCGCCGCTTCCGCCGATCGCCCTTGACCCCCAGCAGGGCGCTGCGCATTTTCGGGCTCGCGAAGGGATTCAAAGACGATGGCGAAGACAAATACCGTGCAGATCAAACTCGTATCGACGGCCGATACGGGATATTTTTACGTGACCAAAAAGAACGCCCGTAAGCAGACCGGCAAGCTCGAGTTCAAGAAATACGACCCGGTCGTTCGCAAGCACGTGGCCTTCAGGGAAGCCAAGATTAAGTAAGGCGCCGGTGCACGGGGTGGTCGTCAGCTCCGGCCCAGCCTGAGGCAGCTAAACAGCCCGGCGGTGGCGGCAAAAGCGGCTCCTGCAGTGAGGCTCGCGGTCGTTGCCGCGCTCGGAAAGAGGCCAAACATAGCGGCCACAAGGGCTGCCCCGGTCGATTGACCAGTCAGGCGGGCGGTTGCCAGCATGCCGCTGGCTGCGCCGCTCCGCTCCTTTGGCCCCGAGGTCATCATCGCGCGGTTATTTGGAGTCTGGAAGAACCCAAACCCGCATCCGCAAATACACATACGCCAGGCAATATCGGCGTCGGCCGGGTGTGCGGGAAGGGCAACCATTAGCCCTAGTCCGGTCGCCATCACGGCCAATCCAGCACTGCCGAGAATGCCCGCCGGGTAACGGTCGGTTAACCTGCCAGCAATGGGGGCGACGATCGCCACGGCAACCGGCCAGGGGGTCATAAGCAGCCCGGTCTGGACTTGCGTTCGGCCCAGCCCGTGTTGGAAAAAGAACGGCAGGGACACAAAGGCCAGCATCTGCGCCGCATAGGAGCAGATCGAGGTCAGGGCCGAAAGGGCGAACAGGGGTATCCGGAACAAATCGATTGGCACCAGTGGCGTCCCACGGGGAAGTTGGTGCAAAATCAGGCCGGTTCCGGCGGCCACGCCTGCCCCTATTTCCGTGAGAGCGCTCGGGCTTGCGCCGTGGCCTAAATCGTCGAGCCCGATAATGAGCAACCCGACGGTGAGCGCGCTCAAGATGCTCCCGGCCGCATCGAACGTGCGGCTTTGCCGCGGAGTGCTGGGTAAGACGCGCGCGCCGACCAGCACCGCTACGACGCCGATCGGAACATTTATGGCAAACAACCACGGCCAATTTGCGACCGAGAGCACGGCCGCCCCGATAGTTGGGCCGAGTGCTGCGGATAGGGCGACTGCGAGCGCCAGCAATCCCATTCCACGGCCGAACTGCGCGGGCGGGTAGATGAAGCGAATCAGGGCGGCGCTCACGCTCGCCATGCATCCGCCGCTCAACCCTTGCACCACGCGGGAAAGCACGAGGACCGGTAGGGAGCGGGAAAGGGCGCAGCCCAAAGAAGCGAGGGTGAATACGGCAAGCCCGGTCCAATAGATGGGCTTGTAACCCACGCTTTCGCCCCAGGATGCCAAAGGCAGCAAGCAGACTGCGACGGCGAGCTGGTAGGCATTGACGACCCACACCGAGGCGGCAGGGGTGATGTGCAAGTCATTGGCAATTGTAGGGAGGGCGATATTGGCGATCGCGCCATCCAGTCCCGCCAGGACGACGCCGAGGCAGATCGTCAGCATGGCCCAGCCCCGCTGGGCGGACTGCAAACCGCTGGCCGGGAGCACCAAATCTGCCACCTTTCGCCTCCTATTGCTTCATTCACGCTTTCGAGCGTTTCCGGCTCCAGCGATCACGCTTCTAGGGTCTGAGAGCGTGATTCACGCTTTCGGGCGTTCCGCCTCCAGCGATCACGCTCTATGCTCACCCGATGACCCTGACAGAACGCGCCAGCTTCTCGCATTGGACGGCGGAGATTGCCCGTTACGGCGATACAGACCGCCAAGGGCACATCAACAACGCGATCTTTGCGACATTCCTGGAATCGGGGCGGGTGGATTTGCTGTTTGACCCCGAGAAGCCATTGGCGCCGGACGGTTGCAGCTTTGTGATCGTGCGCCTGCTGATCGAGTTCCGGGCCGAGATGCATTGGCGCGGGCCGGTTGAGATCGGAACGGCGGTGCTGGGTATCGGCCGAAGCTCCTTCAGGGTGGGGCAGGGCATCTTTCAGGACGGGCAATGCACCGCCACGGGAGAGAGCGTTTTGGTGCTAATGGATGATAATACCCGGCGCTCAACGCCACTTCCGGAGCAGACGCGTGCGCGCCTACAGGAAATGATTGCTCCTGATCGGATTAGTCCACGCTAGAGCGCGATGACTGAAGCGGACTCGGGTTCCCATTCGCGAGCACCGGTCCCATTTTGCGTCGCAAATTGGGGGCCGGGGATTGGGGGGGTTCCGATAGTCCGAAAGCCTGAATCGCGCTCTCAAACCGAGACTCTCGGGCCTCTTGAGATACATTCATCGTGATCCGATCACGGCAGCCGCAAGGTGGATCATGGCGGCGAAGCTCTGGTCTGTCTTATCGCTCCGCATGGCGATTCGCTTTGAACTCCTTCAACCGGCCGAAGAAGTTCTCGGTCAAATGACGCCATCTGTAGATCTCGCGGTGGATCGCAAGCGGGGCTACGCGGTTTGGCCGTTGCGAGATGACGCTCTTGGCGCCTCTCTCGTTCAGCTTGTCGATGATCCAGTCGGCGTCGAACCCGACCCAAGGCTGGCGCCGGCGTGGCGTCCTCGGAGGCCGCCTGCGCTTCAGGACGGAGTGCAACATGCGGTCTCAAATTCTGGGAAGAGACCGGGGGCAGCTTCACCGGCAATCGGCAAACGAAGCTCGCCAAAATCAATCTGCAACTGCCTGCCGGCCGCGTCTCGAACCGAACCGTTGCCCGGGCTTCCACCAGCAACTCTTGCCGCAAATGCGCAACCGAGCGCTCCAGCGTTCGTAGGCTGATGGCGATCCCATGCTCACGCTGTGAGTCCTGGCACAACATCCGCATTGCCGCGGTGCGCCGAACTGGTCCTGGAGCCAAGTCTCTAGGCCATCCAGCTTCTTCGGGGCCCGCGCCGCCGGTATCTTCCGGTCTCGAGCCAGCGCCCTACGGTCTCCCGGCCACAGCCCAATTCGGCGGCAATCCGTCGACTACCCGACCCGAGCGCCTTAGCCTCATCATCGCCGAAACATCGTCCGGCGTTCTCATCCCCTCACCCGCGACTCCTCCCGTTGCGGGGAAAGGTTCAGGTCCTCGCGCATCGCAGTCTCCCCCCAAGGAGGGTGGCCTTGGTTTACAAGTCGCCCCCCGGGCCTATTTTCCATGTCGCCTGACACTGTTCTGCCGAACTAGCCGACTGCGCCCAGTAGTCGGTCCGACCGTCGACTTGGAGGGTAACCCTGCGAGCATCCCACATGTTGCGACGCGGGCCGATCGACGACCTCCGTACCTTCTCGTCAAGCGCGATCTGCTCCAATCGCGTCACTGCCGGACCGGCAAGTAGCGCGCGTGCCGCGCCCGAGTTCGCCTCACCCGCCTTCAGCGCGGCATCGCTTCTATTTGAAACGCTCGGCCTTTAGCGGAGGTGCGCCAGGATCGGGCATGCCCGGCCCGCGTAACAGGTCGCGCGCGGGTGGACCATGCAGCACGTCCTTAGGCACTAGGGGCGCCTCGGTTTCACAAAGCTCTCCGCCTGGCGACGCCGGTATATTAGCTTCGACTGAGCCTTGTAGGCCGGAGGGCACTCCCGGCAGACCGCTCAATCCGAGTTGTAAGGGGATGGTCGTGCCGGTGCCCGGCCGGGTAGGGCAATCGGCGGGCTGGCCATGCGTGACCCGCGAAACAAAACTGACCGAGAGGAGGGCGAAAGCAGCCCATATTCCTCTGCTCGGGTTCCTATAAATTCGGGACCCACGTCCGCAGGAGCCTCGTGCCGGACGAGAATGCGACAGGATGTTGATCATTTTCATCACGTCTACAACGCAATCGATTATCTGTGCTTTAGGGAATAGCAGCGCGGATTGGAGGCGATTTGCAGTATCAGAGAGGGCGGATTCTATCGACCGAGTTCTAATAGTTCCAGTAGAAATCCGATTAAATCACCGCGCACCTCTGGCTCTATTTCCGCCGGCGTCGCCTCATCGACCGGTAATCGGCCGGAGCCGAAAGGTTTGACCCGTAGCAAAGTCCTCGACATAGCGCTCGTTCATCTTCGATCCTCTCCTGGCTACATCAGACCATCATTCGCGGGGCCGACGTTATTCTAGGTGCGATCTAGGTGCGATCGCGACGGGCAAGTTCGAGAGGAGTGGTCGGTGTGCTGGCGTGAGATGCAAGCCCGTTCCGGGTTTCCCGGCGCGCTTCCCGGATCCTGCAACCGGCGGGCTGTATGATGTAGTGGACGATGACACGTGCCCGGCGGGGTGGATGCACGGGCGCGGCCGAACCGAATCTTCGCGGCAGGGGCCTGCAGTTCCCGGTTCTCGAAGGGCAAGTCGGCCCGCTCCATGGTGGACCTGGTCGAAGCCCGGCTGCTCACCCCGCTCGGGCTGCGGTTTTTGGCCCCGGGGGGAGCCCGGTTATGGGCGCATTATGGCGGCGACCCGCGCGAGCGCGACGGCGGCTACCATCAGGGCACGATTTGGCCCTGGCTCATTGGGCCTTTGATCGAAAGGTGGACGGAAGTCGCGGCGCTCCTGCATACCCTGCTCGTGCTGCTGATCAGCGTGTCGGCCGGGCAGAAGGGCTGAGCCTCCGAGTTACATTTACCAATAAATCATCCACCTCATTGGCCACCTGTGGCGGAGCAAGCAGGAATCCCTGCGCCGCATCGCAGCTCACCTGGCGTAGGAAAGCGAGCTGCACCTCAGACTCAACCCCTTCTGCCACCACCCTTTTGCCAAGTGCATGGCCGAGGCTCACGATCCCTCGCACCAAGGCCTCGTCCTCCGGATCATGGCCGATATCGCGGATAAACGACCGATCGATTTTGATCTTCGCTACTGGGAGCCGCCTCAACAGAGCTAGCGAGCTGCAGCCAGTACCGAAATCATCCAGCGCCAACTGAATGCCGCGAGCCGCAAGGCGGCGCAGAATGCAATCAGTGAGCCCCTCGGAGCGCTCCAACAGCAGGCTCTCGGTGATTTCCAGCTCGAGCCAATGCGCGTCAAGACCTGCAGCACTCAGTGCCCGGTCGATGTCGTGGAGCACGCTTTCTTGCCGGAGCTGTGCGGGCGAGAGGTTTACGGCCACGGACAACTCTAATCCCGCATCTCGCCATTTCTTGGCCTGCCGGCACGCCTCACCAAAGACCCAAGCACCGAGCCGCTGGACCAGTCCGCTCGCCTCCGCCACGGGTATGAATTCCCCAGGCAAGATCACACCGCGCTCCGGATGGAGCCAGCGCAAGAGGGCTTCGACGCTCTGCACGCGATAGGTGCCGAGGTCGCGCTGAGGCTGATAAAATAGCGCGAACTCCCCCCGCTCGAGCGCCCGGCGCAGCTCCCGCTCGAGACTTCGCCGCTCCCGCACCTCGGCATCCATAACCGGCTCAAAGAAGCGGAACCTCCCCCGGCCATCCTGCTTGGCCCGGTATAGGGCCACGTCGGCCTGCCGGACCAGCTCGTCGGGATCCTCGCTGCCCCGCCGCGAGACAGCAACGCCCGCGCTAGCCGAGACATGCACCTGCTGGGAGTCGAGCACGAATGGGGCGGAGAGCGTGTCGATCAGCCGTTGCGCCAGTGCGGCCGCGCCGTCCGGGTTCGTCAGCGCCGGCTGGACGACAGCGAACTCGTCTCCGCCGAGGCGGGCTAGCGTATCCGCCGGTCGGACAGCGGCCGAAAGCCGCTCTGCCGCGATATGGAGTAGCCGATCGCCCGCCGGGTGGCCCAGCGTGTCATTGAGATCCTTGAAGTGATCGAGATCGAGCAGTAACAGGCCAACCCCCAATCCAGTCCGGCGAGCAAGAGCTAGAGCCTGCCGTAACCGGTCGTGAAGCAGGAGACGGTTCGGGAGGCTTGTCAGCCCATCATGGAGCGCGAGATGCCTGATGCGTTCCTCGGTTCGTTTCCGCTCGGTAATATCGACCGCCGCGGCGACGGCGCCGGCGGGCTTACCCCAGGGATCCCGAACCGGCGCGGCGCTGACCAGCATGTCACGTAGTGCGCCGTCGTCGAACACCACGCGGATTTCCTCACCGTGTACAGGTTCACCACGGGCCGCCCTCTGGAGGGGCAGATCCCCAGGCTGCATGGCGGCCCCGTCCTTGAGCACACGAAAGTGGAGTGGCTCGCGGCGCGCTGGAGCGGCGAGCGGCAGGTCGGCGCCTTGCTCAACGCGCAGCATCTCGGCCGCTCGCTGGTTCCCCGTGATCCGCCTGGCGTCAGGGTCGTGCGCGAGCCAAACCGCGACCGGCACGGTCTCCATAACAGCCTCCAGTTCAGCGCCGCGGCGTTCCAGGAGCTGCTCAAGTCCGCGCCGCGCCTGCTCGAGGTCCGCGATCAGCCGGGCATTCTCGCGATGGAGCGCGAACAACCTGCCGAGTGATCCATGGACCTGGTAAGCGACCATGGAAAGGCCCGCTGCATAGGCCAGCGTTGTGATTGCCATAGTGTGTGCGGCTGGCTCGTCGCTCACAACAAGCCGGGATGCGTAGGGTAGCAGCGCAGGGACAAGGAAGGCATACAAGGCCGGGAGATGACCCGCGAGCGACGTCACGGCGCCAGCCGTCATGCCGGCGAGGAAGAAAGGTACCAGCATCTGCTGGGCGGGCGAGCCGAGGCCTACGAAAAGAACGCCGATTAGGCCCCAGCCCGCACCGGCCAATGCCGAACAGGTGATGAGCCAGACGGAATTATCGCGTGATACCCGGCCGGTGACGTAAAGGCGCCAACAAAGTAAGCGGACCGCCTGGGAGGCCCCCATATAGCCTAGCCAGGCAAGAACTAAGCTGGGAGCGGCTTTAAGGAGGCCGGACGCGAAGAGACACGCCGCGACCAGATTTATCGCCACGAGCAGGGGCTGGCGGTGTGCCAGCTCCGTGGCCGGCTCGCCGAGGAAAGCGCGCTCGCGATCGCGTCTGGCCCACATTTCATGCCCCCCAAGGCAGCGCCGCTGGCGGAACATACGCTAGTGTTCGCCGTTCGCAGCCTACTCCATTACTGGTTGCGGGCAATGGATTTGCGACACGGCTTGAGAGCGGTCACCGCGATTCGCCGGAAACCGATATACGGGGCTAGAGCGCGATGGCTTGAGGCGGAATCGGGTGGCCAATTCGCAAGCACCGGGTCCCATCTTGCGCGCAAAATGCGGCCCGGGATTGGGGTCCCGATCGTCGGAAAGCCTGAATGGCGCTCTGAAAAGCAAAGATTCCGAGAGCGGGATGACTTTACCTAAGAGTCATCCTCACTCTAGCCTTTCGCTTCTCCCTTGGGAAAACCAGGCGCGTGATCCCCGCATTTATGCCTGCCAAGCGGCTGCGGGAAGGGAATGAGCATGTCGGCGCGTCTTAAACTCCGCCGCCGGCGACGGACAAAAATTGTCGCCACAGTGGGGCCAGCCAGCTCCGATCCGGAGATGCTCAGTCGCCTGTTTCATGCCGGAGCGGATGTGTTCCGGCTTAATTTTAGCCACGGCACCCATGCAGACCATCTCGAGCGCATTCGGATCATTCGTAGCTTAGAAGAAAAGACCGGCCGGCCGATCGGTATTTTGGCCGATGTCCAGGGACCCAAGCTGCGCGTCGGCCGCTTTGCTGGCGGACGCGTCCATCTGCAAAATGGGCAGTCCTTTCGGCTGGATCTAAATCCGACGCCGGGGAATGCACGGCGGGTGAATCTGCCCCATCCGGAAATTATTGCCGCAGCCTCGCTCGGCTCCACCCTGTTGCTCGATGACGGCAAATTACGGCTGCGGGTGGTGCGCAAACGCGACGATGCGGTGGAGACCGAAGTGGTGGTCGGCGGTCCGCTCTCGGACCGCAAGGGGGTAAATGTACCCGACGTGGTATTGCCCATCCCGGCCCTTACGCCAAAGGACCGGCAGGATCTCGCTTTCGCAATCGAGCAGGGCGTTAGTTACCTTGGCCTCTCCTTCGTGCAGCGGCCCGAGGACATCGTGGAAGCGCGAGCGCTGACGGGCGACCGGGCTTGGATCATGGCCAAGCTGGAAAAGCCGCAGGCGCTGGAAAACCTCGACGCAATCTTGCGCCTGACCGATGCCGTGATGGTGGCCCGCGGAGACCTGGGGGTGGAATTACCGCCTGAAGAAGTGCCACTTGCGCAAAAGAGGATCGTGCGAGCGGCCCGCGCCCAGGGCAAGCCGGTCGTTGTAGCGACGCAAATGCTCGAGAGCATGATCGGCTCACCCGCGCCCACGCGCGCCGAGGCCTCGGACGTGGCCACTGCGGTATTCGATGGGGCAGATGCAGTAATGCTTTCGGCTGAAACGGCCGCCGGCCAGTTCCCGTTCGAGGCAGTGAACATGATGGACCGCATCGTGGCCCGGGTGGAGCAAGACCCAGGGTGGCGCGCCATCATCAATGCAAACCGGCCGGAGCCAGAACATTCCTCAGCGGACGCGATCTCAGCCGCTGCCCGGCAAGTCGCGCACACCATTGGGGCGCAGGCGATTGTCGCCTTTACAGAAACTGGCGCGACCGGCTTGCGCATCGCCCGGGAGCGGCCGGAGTGCCCAGTCATTGGCATGACCGTGCAACTCACGACGGCGCAGCGCCTCGCCGTGGTTTGGGGGGTGCATGCGTTGGTCTCTGGCCCGGTTCAGTCCATGACGGATGCGGTACACAAGGCGTCCCGCGCCGCGCTTACGGAAGGTTTTGCCCGGCGCGGTGAGGAGATTGTTGTTGCCGCTGGCGTGCCCTTCGGCCATTCGGGCTCTACCAACGCCCTGCGCGTGGCGAGCGTGCGTTAGAGC
>JAFAHH010000306.1 GCA_019237355.1 Acetobacteraceae bacterium
TGTTATCTGTCGCGGGCCGAAACCGGGGGCATAAAGGGATCGGTGGGTCTAGCGGAGAACCCGAGCCGGTTCTCGGTGGCGTGCCGGGCCACAGGGCCCGTCCAAGTACGTGGTGAATTGCCGAAGCAAGAAGTGGTATTCGGGGTCGCCCAGAACTGGTTGTGGAAAGAGCTGCGGATCAGCCGCTTGGTCGACTCAGAGCGAAATGTTCTGATTTACCTCGCGTGGTCTACGCAACAGCTCAGCCCGGGAGGCAGTCCGTTCAACAGTGTCAGCGCAGTACCGTTTGGCGGCAAGTAACCGCAGTTCGGTCCCAAGCGTGATGGTATAATGTCGACCTCACCAGAAACCAACCCTGGCCTCTGGGGGAAAGCCCAGGTCCCGCTCTAAAACTAAACTCCAGAGGCCGGATGATTTGACGCGAGGCCTGGTCTAAGAGGATCCCATCGAACTATGTCGCAAGCACCCGCCCGACCAAGTGAATCGGCTGGCAACTAAACGGCTAGAGCGGTTCTACGCTAGCGGAAACGCTCTCGGGCGCGTTTGCAGACTCTGGCGCTGTAAGCTAGAGAGCGGGCCTCTTCCTGGAGTCTCGCATCCATGCCCGTGCTATCCGACCGCTGGATCCGCCGGATGGCGCTCGAGCATCGAATGATTGACCCCTTCGTCGAACAGCAAAGGCGGGAGGGCGTAATCAGCTATGGCCTTTCCAGCTACGGCTATGATGCCCGGGTTGCCGACCAGTTCAAGATCTTTACCAACGTCGATTCAGCGGTTCTCGACCCCAAGGATTTCGCGCCCACGAGCTTCGTCGATCGCCAGACGGATACATGCATCATTCCACCCAATAGCTTCGCACTCGGCCACACTGTCGAGTATTTCCGCATCCCGCGCAATGTCCTGGTAATCTGCCTAGGCAAGTCCACGTACGCTCGTTGCGGCATCATCGTGAACGTGACGCCACTCGAGCCGGAATGGGAAGGCCAAGTGACCATCGAAATCAGCAACACCACGCCGCTGCCCGCCAAGATCCATGCCAAGGAGGGGATTTGCCAATTCCTCTTCTTGCAAGGAAACGAGCCCTGTGAGCTGAGCTATGCCGACAAGGCAGGGAAGTACATGCGGCAGCGCGGCGTGGCCCTGCCCAGGCTCTAGTGCATGTTCAGCCTGACTGAACATGCACTAGGATTAGTTGGCGAGCCGATTCACCGGCTCCTGGTAACGCTTCGCGTTCCAGTCAAGCCGGATCGGGTCTAATTCATGCATCGCATTCGCATCCGTGGATGCCGGCCCCTTTCGGGCGAAATTAGCATTGGCGGGGCGAAGAACGCGGCGTTGCCGCTCATGGCCGCCGCCCTTCTGACCGAGGAGCGGCTCATATTGTCGAATGTGCCGCAACTCGCCGACATCCATACAATGGCAACACTGCTCGCGCAGCACGGAATCACCGTTGAGCGGGTAGCGCGAGATCGACGGATGCTGGCCCTCGGCGGCGCCATCACCAATCCCGAGGCGCCTTACGACATCGTGCGCAAAATGCGTGCCTCGGTGCTGGTGCTCGGGCCGCTCTTGGCCCGGCTCGGTCAGGCCCGTGTTTCCCTACCCGGCGGCTGTGCCATCGGCACGCGGCCCGTCGATCTGCACCTAAAAGGGCTCGAGCAACTCGGGGCCCAGATCACGCTCGAGGGCGGTTACATCCAGGCGACCGCGCCATGCCGGCTAACGGGGGCCAAAATCGTGCTCCCGTTTGCATCTGTCGGGGCGACCGAGAATATCCTAATGGCCGCCTGTCTCGCCAAGGGCCGCACAGTCCTCGCCAATGCCGCGCGCGAGCCGGAAATTGCGGACCTCGCGGCTTGCCTCAACAAGATGGGCGCGCTTATCGGCGGCATCGGCACCGACCGGCTCACGATCGATGGCGTGGCCCGGCTGCATGGCGCCGAGCACGAAACCATCCCTGACCGGATCGAGACCGGCACGTACGCGGTTGCCGCCGCCATTTCAGGCGGCGCGATCCGGTTACGGTGTGCTCGGCTCGACCATCTCGGCTCCGTCGTGCGTATCCTGCGCGAGGCCGGGGTGGAAATTATCGAAGATGGCGGAGGAGTAACCGTCAGGCGCCTTGACGGCCTGCACGGCGTCGATGTGATGACCGAGCCTTATCCCGGTTTTCCGACCGACATGCAGGCGCAGTTCATGGCGCTGATGTCGGTGGCTGAAGGCGCCGCTATGGTCACGGAGACGATATTCGAGAACCGGTTCATGCACGTGCCAGAGCTCAACCGTATGGGAGCGCGGATCAATGTGCATGGCGCCTCGGCCATTGTGCGGGGTGTGGCGACGCTTTCCGGGGCGCCGGTGATGGCGACGGATCTTCGCGCTTCGGTCTCGCTGGTCTTGGCGGGGCTGGCCGCCAAAGGCGAAACTGTCGTGAACCGGGTCTACCATCTCGACCGGGGCTATGAGGCGCTGGAATCGAAGCTTGCCGCCTGCGGCGCGGCGATCGAGCGCTTGGTTTAATCAAGCAGGGCTAGTTGATTGATCGGCCTGGTATTGCTAAATGCTAGCCATGTTCTGTGGCGCCGTGATGTTCTGCCGCCTGTTCCGCGCGATGAAGCGCTGCGGCAAGCGCCTGCTGGCACTCGGGCTGTTCCTGCGACTTATCCGCCCCTAAGCGCCCAGTCGGGCCAGTGATGGCCGGCTTCGCTTAGGGGACGCCGAGTTTAAACAATCGCAGCAACGGCCGAAGGACTGCCGGATCATGGCCATCAATCATCCTAGCTTTGGCAAGCTAGACGACAACCAGATCATCATTTTCGATACCACCCTGCGCGACGGTGAACAGTCGCCGGGTTTCTCCATGAACCTGCACGAGAAGCTCCGTATGGCCGAAATGCTGGCCGAACTCGGGGTCGATGTCATGGAAGCGGGCTTTCCGATTGCCTCGCCCGGCGATTTCGAAAGCGTGCGCGCTATCGCTGAGACGATCAAAGGGCCGGTGATCGCGGGGCTTGCCCGTTCCTCGCGCGAAGACATTCTTCGTGCAGGCGAGGCACTCCGCCCCGCGGAGCGGCGCCGCATCCATAGCTTCCTCTCCACGAGCCCGCTGCACATGAAATACAAGCTGCGCATGGAGCCGGAAGCGGTGCTCGAAGCAATCGTGGCCTCGGTTGAGCTCGCGCGCAATTTCACCGATGACGTCGAGTGGTCGGCGGAGGACGGCACCCGCACCGAGCCGGATTTCCTGTGCCGCTGCGTGGAGGGGGCGATCCGCGCTGGGGCCACCACCATTAACATTCCCGACACGGTAGGCTATGCTTTGCCGGAGGACATTACCCGCATCTTCACGATGCTGCGGGAGCGCGTCCCGGGCGCTGATGGCGTGATCTTTTCGGCCCACAATCACAACGATCTGGGACTAGCCGTCGCGAATACCATCGCGGCGATCCGGGCCGGCGTGCGCCAGGTAGAGTGCACGATCAACGGTATCGGCGAGCGCGCCGGCAATGCGTCGCTCGAGGAAATCGTGATGGCGATCCGAACGCGCCATGATGCGGTTCCGTTCCGTAACAACGTCAAGACCACGAGTATCCTGCGTACATCGAAGCTGCTTTCGACGATCACCGGCTTCGACGTGCAGCCAAACAAGGCCATTGTCGGCCGGAACGCCTTCGCCCACGAGGCAGGCATCCACCAGGATGGTGTGCTCAAGAACGCCGCGACCTACGAAATCATGACACCCGAAAGCGTCGGCTGGACCAAATCGAGTCTGGTGATGGGCAAGCACTCCGGCCGGGCGGCCTTTCGGGATAAGCTGCGGGGCCTGGGCTACACGGTTGGCGATAATCAGTTGAACGACGCATTCCGCCGCTTCAAGGAAATCGCCGACCGGAAAAAGGTGGTCTACGACGAAGACATCGTCGCTTTGGTCGACGACGAAGTGGTGCGCGATCACGAGCGCATCCGCTTCGTCTCTCTCGAAGTGCAGGCAGGGTCCAAGACTCCCGCCAACGCGGTTTTGGAACTAGAGGTGGATGGCGAGCTGGGGTCGGCTGAGGCTACCGGTGACGGCGCGGTTGATGCCACCTTCAACGCGATCCGCGAGGTGTTTCCGCACGACGCCAACCTCGTGTTGTTCTCGGTCGTTGCCGTCACGGAGGGCACCGACGCCCAAGCGCGGACGACGGTGCGGCTTGAGGAGAATGGCAAAATGGTGGACGGGCAAGGAGCCGATCTCGATACGATCGTCTCCTCGGCGCGCGCCTACGTGCATGCACTGAACAAGCTCCTCGTCAAGCGGCAACGGACCGAGCCGCCCGAAGTGGTCTCCGCGTAGCTTGATTTGCGGGGCGAGATGCACTTATATTGCGTGCAAATTGCCAGGAGCGTCGTCATGCGTGGTTTTGCTGAAGCCGCCTCCCCGTTTGAGGCGGTCCAGGCGGTCCGCACGGGATTGCCGGTTGCCACCGTCGATGCGCTGCTCGAGAGCGGGCAGCTCACCGCCGCCGAACTCGACCGGCTCGCGATCCCGCGCAAAACCTTAGCGCACCGGCGTCAGAACGGCAGGCTCTCGCCCGAGCAGTCGGATCGGCTGCTGCGGATCATGCGGGTGCTCGAGCTTGCCCGAGAGGTGTTCGGGAACCCCGAAAAAGCCAAGATTTGGCTTCGGCGCCCGTCCAAGCCGCTTCGGGATCAAGCCCCGCTCGATCTGCTTGACACCGATATTGGGGCCCGGGAGGTCGAAAAACTCCTCGGCCATATTGCGCACGGTATAGCGGCTTGATTTCTGCCTGGCGGATTTGCCGCCGGGTCTATGCTGAGCTTTCGGGCGAAGGCGCGCGGCGTTACGGTGGCCGGTGGAATAGCCCTGGCCGGCCGCTGGTTTACCTGGCGGAGCACCCGGCGCTCGCAATCCTTGAAGTGCGGGTCCACTTAGACGTGCCGCTCGAGCTCCTGCCGGATGACTACGTTCTCATGCATGTGTCGCTACCCGATGAGCCGCCCGCGGATGCGGGCGTGGTGGCCGATACGGTCGCCGATGGCGATGCCTGGCTCACGAGCAAGGTTTCCGCCGTACGGCGCGTGCCGGCGCTTCTCGCGCCGCACAGCAGCAACTTTCTGTTCAATCCCGCCCACCCTCGGGCTGGCGAAGCTTCGGTCGTGGAGATCGAGCCTTATCGCTTTGATCCCCGGCTTTGGGGAGAGTAATGAGAAGGAGTCAAACCCTCGTCCGCCCCTCGCCGGTTCTCTTCTTTCCGGAAAAGCAGCCGGCTAGGCCCAGCCTGCGGCCTTTTCGCGTGATCTCGGAGTACGCGCCGAACGGCGACCAGCCCGCCGCCATCGGAGAACTCGCGCGCGGGGTTCAGCAGGGTGAACGAGACCAGGTTCTGCTTGGCGTGACGGGTTCGGGCAAGACTTTCACCATGGCCAAGGTGATCGAGGCGGTGCAGAAGCCCACCTTGATCCTTGCCCCGAACAAGACCCTTGCCGCCCAGCTCTATGGCGAGATGAAGAGCTTCTTCCCGGAGAACGCAGTAGAGTATTTCGTCAGTTACTACGATTATTATCAGCCCGAAGCTTATGTCCCTCGTACCGACACCTACATCGAGAAAGACGCCCAGATAAACGAGCAAATCGACCGCATGCGCCACGCGGCCACCCAGGCCTTACTTGAGCGCAATGATGTTATCATCGTTGCCTCGGTCTCCTGCATCTATGGTATCGGCTCGGTCGAAACCTATTCGCGCATGGTCGTCAGGCTCGAGACCGGCGGAAGCATCGAGCGTGACCGGCTGGCCCGCGCACTCGTCGAGCTGCAATACCGGCGCAATGATGCCGCATTTCAGCGCGGCACGTTCCGGCTGCGGGGCGAGATAATCGACATTTTTCCAAGCCATTATGAAGACCGTGCCTGGCGCGTTACCCTTTTCGGAGATGAGATCGAATCAATTCACGAATTCGATCCGCTGATAGGCGAACGCACCAGCACCCTCAACGCAATCACGATATATGCGAACAGCCACTACGTCACGCCGCGGCCGACGCTCACGCAAGCGATCGCTGATATAAAAATCGAACTGAAGCAGCGGCTCGAGGAGTTCACGGCTGGCGGCAAGTATTTGGAAGCCGAGCGGCTGCAACAGCGTACAAGCTTTGATATCGAAATGATGGAGACCACCGGCTCGTGCAAAGGGATCGAGAATTACTCCCGCTACCTTTCGGGGCGCCGGCCCGGGGAGCCGCCGCCTACATTATTCGAATACCTGCCGGAAAACGCGTTGCTGATCGTCGACGAAAGCCACGTGACGGTGCCGCAGATCGGCGGCATGGAGCGGGGCGACTACGCGCGCAAATCCATCCTGGCCGAGTTTGGTTTCCGGCTACCCTCCTGCATCGATAACCGGCCGCTCAAATTCGAGGAATGGGAACGGTTCCGGCCGCAAACAATCTTCGTCAGCGCGACGCCTGGCCCATGGGAGCTTGAACGCACGGGCGGAGCCTTTGCCGAACAGGTGATTCGCCCTACGGGGCTGATCGACCCGGTCACGGAGGTGCGGCCGGTCGAGCGGCAAGTAGACGATCTGCTCGCCGAGTGCCGGGCGATTGCCGCCCGGGGAGGCCGGATTCTGGTTACCACCCTCACCAAGCGGATGGCTGAAGACCTCACGGAATACCTGGCTGAGAATGGGGTAAAGGTGCGCTACCTCCATTCCGACATCGATACGCTGGAACGTATAGAGATCATTCGCGATCTCCGGCTCGGCGTTTTCGATGTGCTGGTGGGAATCAACCTTTTGCGCGAGGGCCTGGATATCCCCGAATGCGCCCTGGTGGCCGTTCTCGACGCCGATAAGGAAGGGTTCCTCCGCTCGCAGACCAGCCTCATCCAAACGATCGGGCGGGCGGCGCGCAATGTTGAGGGCCGGGTCGTGCTATACGCCGATACGATGACCGATAGCCTGCGCCGCGCGATCGAGGAAACCGAACGCCGCCGGGCAAAGCAGAAGGCCTGGAACGAGGCGCATGGCATCACCCCTCAATCGGTGCGCAAGCAGATCGGCCGCGTGTTGGAAAGCGTGTTCGAGCAGGACTACGTTACCATTTCGCCAGTGGCCAGGAGCGGGGCCACCGAGTTCGTAGGCAAGGACCTGAAGTCCGCGATTGCGGATCTTGAGAAGCGCATGCGCGCCGCAGCTGCCGATCTGGAATTCGAAGAAGCGGCACGCTTGCGGGACGAAATCCGGCGTGTTGAAGCACTGGATCTCGGGGTCGAGCCGCCTCCTGCGCCAAGTGCGAGCCTCCGCCCCCGGAAGGAGCGCGCTCCAGCGCCGCTCGGGCCGGGGGGTGGCGGATACGACCCGGCCAAGCGCAAGCGGGGCCGCCGAGGCCGGGCCGGATGATCGAAGCGGCCATACCAACCTCCATCCCCCGGGCCGCGCTGGTAACTGGAGCGGCAAAGCGCATAGGCCGGGCGATTGCGCTTGCCCTCGCAGGGGCCGGGTTTGATGT
>JAFAHH010000447.1 GCA_019237355.1 Acetobacteraceae bacterium
TCTCATCCTGATTGTCGGCGCGAACCATCCAGATTGTCGCTGCGCACCGATCGGCGATAAGCGTGGCCGCAAGCTCGTAGAGTTCTTGACTGTCCTCGACGAAACGTATCTGTGCGAACCGCCCCTCGACCTTTCGCCACTCGTTGCGTGTGGTCTGGTTCAGGGCCGTCGCGTATGCCAGCAAGTTCTGATGTAGCAGCAACGTCAAACTGGCAGACCGTCCCTTAGCGCGCACAGCCCACTCCGCGAGACGCTGGACCGCATCGAGTTCGCGGGCTCGTCCTTCGGCCACCACGCCCTCGAGGTGGCGGCCGAACTCGTCCCAAATGATCGCGATGTGGTCTGCTTCGACCGAGGCGGTCACGGCCTCGAGCACGGCATCTACGGTCCTCTTTTGCTCCGTGCCGAGGGCTTCGGCGAGAGTCGCCGGGAGATCCCGCACATGGCCGCTCAGGATCACGACGCGACCGGAGCGGTGCTGCTGGAGCCTACCGGCTACCGCACTCGAAACGGTCTGGTCGACGCTGCGCAGCCGCTCGGCGAGGGAGCGCAGGGTCTGTTCATCCTTATTGAGGACTGAGAGCGCGCCAACGCCAGCCGCAAATGACTTGCCGCTGCCATACGCGGCAATGACCATTGTCGCCCCGCTTCGTAGTACGGCGCCAATGACGGGAGCGGACCTGCGAGTGGGTTGATAGTGCGCCAGCCGCTCAGGGGCGGCGAGATCGTCTCGGAGATTTACTGATCTGAATAGGCGGCGGTCGCTCATACCCCCGCTCCGATCCTGTCAAAGTGCATGTTCAGCCAGAACTTGATCGTCCATTCTGGACGAACCCTTAGACACTGCTCCGCGCCGAGTAGGTCGAGCGAGATGCCAAGGCCGCTAAACTGACGAGCGGATCTGATCGCCATGTCTTCGATCCCGTCCGCGGTCAGCCCGAAAATTCTACCCGGCCCCCCGCTTACGGAGAGCATCTCGCTGATGGAGATGGCCTCCTGCCCGCGATCTGCTCCGGCAGCCCCAACACAGGCGAGGAAGCACTCCAGGGGAACCTCGTCGAGCGGGCGGGTCCTCTCGAATCGTTCGGTGTCTTCATGCTGCACGAGAAGCCCGAGGTCGCGGAGCGGCGAGGAAGTCCCGTCTTCAGGATCGGGTCGCTGGCTGCCCGACCGGCTGGCATAAGCAAGAAGCAGACACGCAATGTCGGCTTGAGCTACCGCCGTGGTTGGCTCTTTGGCAGCATGAAGCCGGAGATACCGGAGATATGCCTCGACGCAGCTGGCTCGGTCGAAGCTGCGCTCCCGGAACTCATTGAAGAACCAGCCCCAAATGCTCCAGCTCCGGCGGGCAAGGTTCAGATGGATGAACCACCAAGTGGCTGGATATTCGAGGTAGGGGTCTCGATGCAGAACGGCCTCACCGAACTCACTTGTATGCAGCTGCCGGGTTTTTTTGCCGTCCCGTTCTAATTGTCGGTTCTCAGCCAGCCCCGCGGCCTCGCAGATAAGATCAACGAATGGGCAATGCCGGCCGGAACGGCGGGGAATATTACACTCCCCGCCCGCTGATCCGCGCCATGATTCAGGTCATCAAGCCCAAGATCGGCGAGCGCATTTATGATGGCACCCTGGGCTCCGCCGGGTTCCTTTGCGAAGCGCATGATTATCTGCGACAGGGCGCGTTGACCACCAGCCAGCTTCAGATGCTGCAAACCCGGACGTTTTACGGGAAGGAGAAAAAGAGGCTCGCCTATGTCATCGCGACGATGAACATGATCCTGCACGGGATCGAGGCGCCAAACATCATGCACACGAACACACTGGTAGAGAATCTTAGCGAGGTGCAGGAGAAAGATCGGTTCGATGTGATCCTCGCCAATCCACCGTTCGGCGGGAAAGAGCGGAACGAGGTCCAGCAAAATTTTCCGATCAAGACTGGCGAGACAGCGTTCCTGTTCCTGCAGCATTTCATCAAATACCTCAAGGCCGGAGGGCGGGCGGCTATAGTTATCAAAAACACTTTTCTGTCGAACTCGGATAGTGCATCACGGGCGTTACGGCAGGAGCTGCTGGCGAGCTGCAATCTTCACACGATTGTTGACTGCCCCAGCGGGGTTTTCCAAGGTGCAGGCGTGAAGACCGTCGTGCTGTTTTTTCATAAGGGTGCACCAACCCGGCGCATCTGGTACTACCAGCTCGATCCCGGCCGCAGCTTGGATAAAACGAATGCGCTAATTGATGAGGATTTGAAGGAGTCTGTCGCGCTTCAGACCCACTTTGACGAGTCCGACAAATCCTGGTCAGTTGACGCGAGGAACATAGATACCGATAGCTTTGAGCTTTCGGTAAAGGACCCAAAAAAGGTGGTAAAGGGGGCTTGCCGCGACCCTCGATATATCATCGCTGAAATGGCTTCTTTAGACGCGCAGACCTCGGAGATTCTCGAAGGCGTTAGAAAGATCCTGTGAGATCGACTTACCCTATCAGATTAGTTGCCGATGTTCTTACTCTGCAATACGGCAAACCGCTTCCTGACTGTGACCGTGATCCCGAAGGCAAAGTACCTGCATACGGCGCAAATGGGGTGCTGTGCTGGACCAATAAGGCGTTTCGGAGGAAGCCATCTATAATCGTCGGACGAAAGGGTTCCGCCGGAGAAGTGCATCTTACTAATGGCGCATTTTGGCCGACCGACGTCACCTATTTCGTCGAGCACGACGAGCGCGACACCGATCTGAGATATCTTTTTTATTTAGTTAAGTTTCTGGGTTTGCAAACATTGGCAAAGGGAGTGAAGCCTGGCATCAATCGCAATGAGGTCTATGGCCTCCAGGCTCCCATTCCACCGGTCGCTGAACAGCGTCGTATCGTCGCCATTCTTGACGAGGTATTTGAGGGCATTGCATCGGTATCCGACAACATGGAGAAGAATATCTCTAACACGCGGGAGCTCTTTGATACCTATCTCGATTCCATATTCATCCGAAGGGGTGCAAATTGGCATAAGGTTAAGCTTGAAACCGTGTGCGGCCTCCAGAACGGCTTTGCATTCAAAAGCGCACTATTCAGGCCTTCCGGAGTTCCCATTGTGCGGATCTCGAATATACAGAACGGTCGAATAGAGATGGAAGAGGTTGTATATTGTGATCCCGAAGACTATCGAGAGAATTTAAGCCGATATCGAATATTCAAAGGAGACTTACTTATTGCGATGTCAGGAGCCACAACCGGGAAAGTTGGTTTTAACTACCACGATGATACGTTCTATCCGAAACCAACGGGTAGGCAAGTTCGAACCCGGGGAAAAGCTGAACAAGCGCTTCCTCTTCTACTTTCTATCGACCAAAGTTGACGAGAATTTGAGAATTTCGGCCGGATCGGCCCAACCAAACTTAAGCTCTGAGCAGATCAAAGTATTCTTAATCCCCCTTCCCTCGATCGGAAAGCAGCAACAGATCGTCAATTTGCTAGATGACTTATCCGCAAACATAGGCTGACGCGCACCACGGAACCGCCATGCAGGCGCTTAGAGGTTCATTGTAGCGTCTGCCGGTCTGCGCAGCATCACTGCAAGGCAATTCCAGGCAGTGATGTTGTTTCCCTTGGTTTCGAGAGTACGCGAGCTATTTGGCTCGCCTGTTGATCAAAGCGCGTACAGGGCAGTCTTATTGCTTACATCAGGTTCGCTGCAACGTGGGTGTTGGCCGAACGTACCCGGCAGCGGGCCAGTTCAGTATCAGTCCGAAATCCTGTTCCAAAAGGGCGCGACCAACTGTCCAGCAAGTCCTCCGGCTCGGTCCACCGCGAATACCTGTTGGGCCAGAGGCTGATCGTTGCGGCGCCGTTCGGCCACCTTTGTGATGACAAAATCATATGTCGCCGTTAGGGTCGTGAATTGAATCGTTGCCACCCCAGTCCCCGTCGGGTCCACGGTGTAAGTGCCCGACCCACTCTCGGGCGTTATCGTCCGGCCCCCTGACGTACTCGGTGTATTCACCTTGATTTGCGCGTTCAGGGCGCCCTTTCCATCGAAGGTGATCAAGCCCAAGCTGCCCACGTTCTCGACAAAGTTGCTGTAGGAATAACTGCCTCGGAGGCTGGCGGCACTGAACGTCACCTCCCCCTGAGCCTGCGCCGGTTGAGCGCTGCCTAAACTGAGGAGGAACAGGCCGCCGAGCAGGGCACCGAGTGCCTGCCTCCTCGCAGAGCGCTGTACCAGCCGTTGCTTGATACCGGTGCCCTCGAGCAACCGGTAAGCCATCGGCTTGCATGGGTGGGTGAACATCGAAGATACCTCCTTGTTGGGATGACAACCGGATGCGGCGTCGGGAAGAAGGGCATTCGCGTGATGTGATCAAGATCGAGAACTTATCGCAACAGCGTAAGCATATTGTCATGTCGCTGTAAACGATTCTTCAGTAGGCGAACGATGCTATCTTCACTAATTGAAACCGTGAATCGTTTATGCGAGTGATTACCTGGGGTTTAGTTTCTTATTTCGTCAAGGGCCGGCAAGCCCCGCCTTCCGCAAGCGCGCAGGGAGCTCATCAAGAGAGTACAATCGCGCGCTGCCGTGGCTCGGCTCGCTCCGCTTGGGCGGAAGGGATGCTACCGCGCTATACCCAGCCAATGAACATCCTCTCGATCCAGTCCTGGGTCGCCTACGGCCATGTCGGCAATGGCAGCGCCGTCTTCCCCCTGCAGCGGCTCGGGGCCGAGGTCTGGGCCATCCACACCGTCCAATTCTCCAACCACACCGGGTACGGGAGCTGGACCGGTCAGGTCCATTCAGCCGAAACCATCCGCGCCCTGGTCGATGGCATCGAAGCACGCGGCGCTTTGCACCGGTGTGACGCCGTGCTTTCCGGCTACTGGGGGGCCGAGGATATTGGCCTGGCGATCCTCGACACGGTCACCCGAGTGCGCCGCTGCAACAGCCGTTCGCTCTATTGCTGCGACCCGGTGATGGGCGACGCCGGCCCCGGTCTCTTTGTCCATCCGAGCATCCCAGCCCTGCTCCAAAACCAGGCCGTGCCGCGAGCCGACATCCTCACCCCAAATCAGTTTGAGCTCGAGCTGCTAACATCCCGGCCCTGCCCCAGCTTGGCTGCAGCAAAGCAGGCAGCCCGAGAACTCGCCCGCCGAATGCACCAGGCCGGACCGCGCAGCATTTTGATCACGAGCCTCGACACGCAGGAGACCCCAGCCGAAAGCATCGACCTGCTGGCCAAGGAGGGCGATGAGTTCCATCTCCTCCGACTGCCGCGCCTTCCCATGCGGCCAAACGGCGCTGGCGACGCCCTCGCGGCACTCTATCTGTTCCATCGCCTCAACACCGGGAGCAGCCGGGCGGCACTGGAAGCGGCGGGGTCTTCCCTTCACGGGCTGCTCCGGCGCACACCCGCCTCCGGGGAAGGTGAGCTCGCCATCATCGCCGCCCAGGATGAGTTTGTGGCCCCCTCGGTCCGGTTCACCGCCCAGCCTTGCTGATTGCCGGCCTGGTGCCCTGTTCCTGCCACAAACATCGGGCCAAAGCTGTGACCGTCGTTTCCCTTCGGTGAGCGCATGCGATTTTTCAGCATCTACCGCCGCGTACTCGGCTTGCTTGGTAACGATCTCCGGATTGCAGCCATGCTCACCGTGGCCAATCTGATCGTGGCCGGGCTCGCCTTTGTTGACCCGGTGCTATTCGGGCGCGTGGTCGAGTTGCTCAGCCGCTCCGCTTCAGTGCCCTGGCGCCAGCTTTGGAACCAAGCGCTTTCCATCCTGGGGTTATGGGCTGCGGTTGGAGCGACCGCGATCGGCGCTAACATCGCCGTAGCCCTCCAGGCCGAGCGCATGGCGCACCGGAACCGCGTGCTCGCCATGAGCCGCTTCTTCGAGCACGTCCTGAACCTGCCGCTTTCATTCCACGGTGACACCCATTCGGGGCGGCTGATCAAGATGATGCTGACCGCAACCGATGCGCTGTTCAGCCTATGGCTCGTATTCTTTCGCGAACAGCTCGCCGCCTTTCTCTCCGCATTGGTGCTGCTTCCGCTCACGGTATTCCTGAACTGGCGCTTATCGATAGTTTTAATTGTGATGATGGTGCTTTTCGTCACGGTCACCGTGATCGTCATCCGCCGAACCGAGGCTGGGCAGCGCGAGGTCGAAACATACAGCAGTAGTCTTGCGAGCGCAGCGCAGGATGCGCTCGCAAATGTGATGGTTGTACAGTCTTTTACCCGCCTCGGCGCCGAGAAACAGCGTTTTGGCGACATCGCTCGCCAGCTAATCGCGCGTCAGTTTCCGGTTCTAAACTGGTGGGCCGTGGTCAATGTGATGACGCGCGCCGCCAGCACCATCACGGTGATATCAATCGTGGTAATCGGTACGATGCTTCACCTGCGAGGCCAGGCGGATGTCGGCGAAATTGTGGCTTTCATGGGCTTTGCCGGCCTGCTGATCAGCAAGATGGAGAGCGCCGTCTCCTTCACCTCGCGGCTATTCTTCCAGGTTCCGGCCCTAGAAGATTTTTTCGCCGTTCTTGAAGCTAAAAGCTCGGTTCCTGAGAAGCCGAATGCAATCGCACTCCGCACGGACCGAGGCGAAGTGGTCTTCGACCATGTCTCGTTTCACTATCCAGGTGGTCCGAATATCTTAACAGACCTGTCGTTCGTCGCGCGCCCCGGCGCCTCGGTGGCCCTGGTCGGCCAAACCGGGGCCGGGAAGTCGACAGCGATGGCACTGCTGCAGCGGCTTTGGGACCCTACCGAGGGACGGATTCTGATTGATGGCCAGGATTTGCGGGACGTCTCGCTTGAGAGTCTCCGCCGGGCGATTGGGGTCGTGTTCCAGGAAAGCATGCTGTTCAACCGCTCGATCTGCGACAACCTGCTGATTGGCAGGCCGGATGCAACCCGGGAAGATATCGAGCGCGCTTGCAAGCTGGCCGATGCGCATGAATTCATCATACGCCAGCCGCAAGGTTACGACACGATGGTGGGCGAACGGGGTTCGACGCTTTCTGGCGGGCAGCGCCAGCGCTTGGCCATTGCCCGTGCGGCGCTAAAGGATCCGCCCATCCTCATCCTCGACGAGGCCACCAGCGCGCTTGATGCGGCAACCGAAGCGCGCGTGAGCCGCGCGCTCAAGGCGGTCATGGCCGGACGAACCACCTTTATTATAGCCCACCGGCTCTCGACCGTCCGGGATGCTAACGAAATTCTGGTGTTCGACAGCGGGCGCATCGCCGAGCACGGATCGTTCGATGCTTTGCTTGCCCAGGGTGGTAAATTCGCCGCCCTGGTCCAAACGCAATTGGCGACCGCGCCGATGCCCCGGGCAGCCGAGTAGCCAGATAAACCTAAATGCGGGGTTGAGCCTGAATGTGGCCCGCATTTTTGGCGGGTTTGCAATCGTGGCGAGCAATTCAGGCCGGCTCAAGGCGTGCTGGCGGGACCAGCTGGCGACCTTTGAGGAACCGGCGGAGCGCCTCGCTGAGAATGTGATACCAGCGCTGCACCGGATCCAACTGCTCCGCTTT
>JAFAHH010000769.1 GCA_019237355.1 Acetobacteraceae bacterium
TCTCATTTACCAGGTCGAGCGACCCAGGACCCGCAGCTCGTGTCCTCGATGCTCAGCGCGATCCAGGACTTCGTGCGTGACTCCTTTACTGGCGCCGATGAGGGTCTCGACACTCTGCGGTTGGGCGAATTCCGGTTGTGGTCCGAACCAGGACCTTCCGCGACGCTGGCTGCTGTCATTCGTGGCAATCCGCCCGAAAACCTCCACCATACGATGCGCGACATCGTCACCCGAATACACGCCGAGCGGCATCAGGCACTCGAGGAGTTTGATGGCGACAGCTCGGGTTTTACAGACATCGAGGCAGATCTGACCCAGTGCGTGTCGTTGAGTCAGCAGGCGAAGTTGCCAGCGCGGCGCAGCTTTCGCTGGCTTTTTGTTACGATCCTAACCGTTCTGCTATTGGCGGGTGGCGTGTGGGAGTTCCGCCGATGGCAGGATGCGAGGCGGTGGGACGATTACCTCGCACGCCTGCGATCACAGCCCGGCATCGTGATCACTGAAGTGGAACGGCGTGACGGCAAGCATGAGGTGACTGGCCTGCGCGATCCACTCGCATCCGATCCACGCGTATTATTGGAGCAGGCCAAAATCGACCCAGCACGGGTCGTATTTCATTGGGCCCCTTATGAGGCACTCGATCCACAAACTGTGCTTGAACGCTTACGCGACTCGCTCAAGCCGCCGCCGAGTGTCGAGCTTTCTATCCACGGGAATCGCATAGAAGCCCGCGGAGCAGCGCCCTCCGCCTGGCTAGACCGCGCGCGGGCGGCCGGCAAAATGCTTCCGCAGGGCGCGCCGGCCTTCGATGTCTCAGCCGTGCAAGACTCGAATGAGCAGGAGACGCGGCGCTGGGACGACTACGTAGAACGGCTTCGTTCAGAGCCCGGCATCGTCGTGACCGGAGCCGAGCAGCACGACAACAAGTTTCGAGTTGAAGGCTTGCGAGACCCGCTCGCCACCGACCCGCAGCAGATGTTGAGTGAAGCCGGACTGGATCCGGATCGAGTCGAGTCCCGCTGGTCATCTTACCAGGCGCTCGATCCGCAAATCGTCTTGAAGCGGTTGCAAATCTCCCTTGAGCCTCCTCCGAGCGTCAGCATGGCCGTCGAAGGCAACCGCATTTTAGCCAAAGGCTCGGCCCCACTGCCTTGGCTCGACCGCGCACGCATGGCCGCTCGGATGCTGCCAGCGGGCGCGCCTCGTCTTGATCTCTCGGAGATGCAGGACCTCAGCGGCGGCGCGATCGGCAAGCTGCGCTAGGCGATACAGTCGCGTGCGATTCGCTTCGACGCGAACGATTCATTGCCCGCTCCGGGGCAAGACGCGCTGCTCGATGAGCTTGCCCGTGACTTGAACGAGTTGGCCTCCCTTTCCTCAACCATGCAAGTGAGCACTCGAGTAACACTGACGGGACATGCCGACTCAGTGGGCAGGGGCACGTTCAATCTCTCCCTCAGCCTGGCGCGCGCCGAGGCAGTACGTGCCCTGCTGAAAAAGCGGGGGGTGGACCCGGATCTCCTGGCAGTGCGCGGCGCTGGTGCACTTGAGCCGCTGACACCAGAGGCATCGGAAACAGCGCGTTCCGCTAATCGCAGAGTTTCATTCTCAGTGGAGATTGGAGGACAACCGTGACCGGCATGCTGCAAAAGAAGATATGCATGCTCGGGGCTTTCTCCGTGGGCAAGACCAGTCTGGTCAGGCGCTTTGTCGAGAGCGTGTTCTCCGACACCTATCTTACAACGGTCGGCGTCAAAATCGACAAGAAGACCGTGAACGTCTCAGGACGAACGATGAACCTGATCCTGTGGGACATTGCGGGTGAGGATGGCACGGGCTCGCTGCGTGTGAGCTACTTGCGGGGCACAGCTGGCTATGTGCTGGTGGTCGACGGAACGAGACCCGCAACACTCGAAGTCGCGCTATCGCTGCGCGAACGAGTCAACGCCGATTGCGGTCCATTGCCGTTTGTCATGCTGCTCAACAAGCACGATCTTGTAGAGCATTGGGCCGTCTCCGATGCCGATATCGGCGCCTTGCGTGATAACGGATGGTGGGTGCAGCCGAGCAGTGCACGGACTGGGGAACGCGTTGACGAGGCCTTCGAGCGTCTTGCGCTCGATGTCACGTCCTGAATGGGTTTTTTGCCGCCGGATTTGGCCGGCCGGCTCTAACGATGGTCTATGCCAATAGAGCGCTCGCCTATCTGCAAGTTGATGCTGCTTTGATATTGGCTGGCGCGGGTGGCGACCTTGACCACTTCGGGCTAGGGGCGCTGCAAGTGGGTAAGCCGGTCCTCGAGCAGGCCTTCTTCCTCGAGGGGCTGCTGCCGTTGGGCAAGAGCCCTTATGTACTTCCCGCCGTCGAACTTGCTGGTGGCCGAGCTACAGACCTGTGCTTCTGGCTTGAGCAAGATACCGTCTGGGTACTTTTGCTGGACGTGACGGCAGAGCGAGAAGCAGCGC
>JAFAHH010000777.1 GCA_019237355.1 Acetobacteraceae bacterium
GCTTCAGCCAAAGCGAGGCGTAGATCCTTGACGGCGAGCGGTACGGCCATACCCGGCGGGCTGTAGCGACTTTCGAGTATCTTCGCTCCGTAGTTCTTGTGGACGCGCGAGTCGAACAGCGAATTCGTCAGGACGTCGAATCCAAGCTGGCTGTCGATCCCGCCTTTGCGCAATAGAGCCAAGACCTCGCCCATGCACTCCAGCGTCGTCGCGGTCAGGACATTGGCGGCGAGCTTCATCAGATTGGCCGAAGCGGCATCTTCGCCGATTACGAACAGCCGCTGGCCGAGGCTTTCGAGTAACGGACGAACTTTCTCGACCCCTGCGGGTGCGCCTCCGGCGAGTAGAAAAAGCTTGCGTTTTCTGGCGAAGTCCGGGTTCCCAAGTACCGGGGAGGCGACGTACTCCTGACCGTGACGGGCATGCTCCTCGGCAAGCCGCCGGGACATGGCCGGGCTGATAGTGCTGGTTGAGATATGCACCGCGTTCGCGGCCATAATGCTCACCAAACCGTCCGGCGCGAGGGCAACCGCGGTGATCGCGCTGTCGTCTGGGAGGGAGGTTAGGACAGCATCACAATTTCCAAGATCGCTGAGCCGCGAAGCACCGCGCGCGCCGGTTGATGCCAGATCCGCAACACGCTTCGGGTCCCGATCGTAGACCGATACTTCGTATCCATCTTCAACAAGATTGGTTGCAAAAGCGTGGCCCATATGGCCTAAACCGACCACACCGATACTCTTGATGACGGACTCAGCCGCTTTATGCCGCTCAGCAGTAGGCACTGCAGATCCGGCATTGGCACCGCTTTGGGGTTCCATTGTTATCCTCTCTTTGTCGGGATAGGAATCAGCCGGAAGTTCAAAATGGCAGCTGGAGCCGCAATCACTCAATTATACTTTAGCTGTCAGTTCAATGTCTGACGGAATCGGTCCGCTATACCGAGGTGTCGGGTCCAAACCCGATTGCCTCTGGCCGGGGGCCGGACACTCCAAAGCTGGATCACGGCGGCCGACCCAACAGTTCGTCACGAATGCGAGGAAGGTGATACAAGCGGGCGGAGCCAGGGACCGCAAGCCCCAGGCTGCGCAAAATAAGGACTTAGAGCAGTTCCGGGCTGCACAGTTAGCCTGAAACTGGTCTAAATCGCGATCACTTGCGCGGAATCCTCGGAAAGCCTGAATCGCGCTCTTGAAATCATACCTTAGGGCAGATGGCTTCGACCTGAAGCCATCATGATCGCATGCCGCTCAAACAAGTGAGACGAGCAGCGCCGGCGGCGCTGATTGGGCCCGGGCTCCCGCCGGCATTAAGAAACTAAGCCGGGCCCCGATTCGAAGCGCCAGAAGCGCAAGGAAGGCGGTCGGGAAGGCGCGCGGGCTGCTGATAGATTGCAGAGCGGCTTCAGGCTCAATAACGGCTGTAACCAAGCCCGCTGGCCACGCTGCCCGCGGACCCTCGATCATAATCATAATGTCGCGGGCGGGTGATCCTGCGATTGCGACCCGGCCGCCGCCGGGTAGGCTTTCGGCTGCAAGCAAAAGCAGATTGAGCAGTAAGCGGCTGAGCTCAGGCGAAAGCTCTGGCCGCGGATCCAGGCCAGAGAGATCGACCTGCAGGCGGTGCGCGCGGGGTAAGCCGGCGAGAAGCGTTCGGAACTTGGGAATCGACAACGCCTCGACATGCTGCCCCCAGGCTAGGCGAAGCAACTCAAGCCGCCGCCGCAAGACTACCGCCGACTCGCGGGCGATAGTGAATGCTTCCTCACGGGAGCCGCCGTCCTCCTGGGCCAGCTCCAGCGCGCCCAGGAGGGAGCTCACAGGCCCACTCAGATCATGGCACAGCCGGGAGCACAGCAACTCCGCCAGCCGCAGATGGTTTTCATCCGACTCCGCCATAGGTTCAATCCTGCTTCCGGTCGCACGACGGATTAGAGGCCACAACTATAAGGCGAGTGACTTTGGCACAAAATCCCGCTCAACGCAAAAATTAAGATGCCCAACCCGGGATTGCCGATCGAGCCCGGACAGTGGGTGGCCCATCCTAGTCAGCCGGACTGGGGACCGGGACAGGTGCAGTCAGTGATTGGCGAGCGGGCCACGGTGAATTTTGAGCATGCGGGCAAGGTGTTGGTGAATCTGCGCGTGGTTACGCTGGAACTGCTGGAAGGCCCGCCAGCGGGCCCCCCTCCACGGGCGCCCTCTTGACCCGTGGGGCGGCACGGCGCACCTCATTTGTGAATGGCGGAGTACGACCCATGATCGACCCGTTCGGCCGATCCATTACCTATCTTCGCGTGTCGGTCACCGACCGGTGCGACCTTCGCTGCGTTTATTGCATGGCCGAAGACATGCATTTCTTGCCTAAGGCCGAGGTGTTGTCGCTTGAGGAACTCGGCCGGGTCTGCGCCGCTTTCATCCGCCTCGGTACCCGGAAAATCCGGCTGACCGGAGGGGAGCCCCTCGTCCGCCGCAATGTGATGAACCTGTTTCACAGGCTCGGCGCCCGGCTCGGCAATGGCTTGGACGAGCTTACGGTGACCACCAACGGCACGCAGCTTGCGAAGCTGGCTGGGTCACTTCGTGAGGCGGGGGTTCGCCGGGTCAATGTGTCGCTCGATACCCTCGACCCGGCCAAGTTCACGGCGATAACCCGTTGGGGCCGGATCGAGCAGACCCTCGACGGGATATACGCCGCCGCTGCCGCCGGGCTGGCGGTCAAAATCAATGCGGTCGCGCTGAAAGGGGTCAATGAAGATGAGTTCGATACCCTGATCGCGTGGTGTGGGGCGCACGGCTTTGACCTCTGCCTAATCGAAACCATGCCGATGGGCGAGATAACGGGTGATCGGACCAAGCAGTACCTGCCGCTTTCGATCGTGCGGTCGCGCTTGCGCCGGCGATGGACCTTGGAGGAAACCGATTACCGCACGGGCGGGCCGGCACGGTATTATACCGTGGCCGAAACCGGGCGCCGGGTCGGGTTCATCACCCCGATGACGCATAATTTCTGCGAAAGCTGTAACCGGGTGCGCCTGACGTGCACGGGCACTTTATTCATGTGCCTGGGCCAGGAGGATTCGGCGGACCTGCGGGGCGTGCTTCGCGCCGGCGCGAGCGACGAGGAGCTGGATGGAGCCATCCTGGCCGCGATCCGGCGCAAGCCGAAGGGCCACGATTTCATCATCGACCGCCGCCATAACCGCCCAGCCGTCTCGCGGCATATGAGTGTGACGGGGGGATAGTTCTCAAGGGCGCGAAATTTGAAGAACGGGCGCAGCTCGGCCGGCTAGCACGGACTAAGGTCAAGGGGCTTTCCGACCTCGGCGCCGGCCGAGGGCGAAGCCGCCGAACAGAGTCAAGAAAAGCCCTACGAAGCCACATGTCAGAACTCGAACCAGAAATCGCTAGTGCGATTGCCTTCTACGACCAGCACTATTTTGGAATCAAAGCGTGGTTTTTGCGGCCTGGCGTTACGAATCCCACTCTCGGCGACAAGCACGATCGCGTCTGCCGCTTCTGTGGCGAGCACGAGCCCAAAGTCACGTTCAAGGACCGCGCGCACGCGATTCCCGAGGCGCTCGGCAACAAGAGCCTATTTACTAACTACGAGTGCGATATCTGCAATCATGCCTTCGGCGAGGGGATCGAGAAGCATCTCGGCAATTGGTCGAAGCCCAGCCGCACGTTTGCCCGGATCC
>JAFAHH010000786.1 GCA_019237355.1 Acetobacteraceae bacterium
CACTTAGTGGGTGGGGCCTGGGGCCTTTCGGCCCCAGCGGGTCCAGGGCAGAGCCCTGGCCTTTCCTTTTTCAGCAGACTGCTAGATTTGTTTTGCGAGCAGATTCACGCGATGGGGATCGCCTTCGGCGATCCCACCTGATCGCGATCTGCTCTAGCTAGCGCTGGATGGCTTCGGTGCGGTGATCCGCTCCCTGTCTGTTTGGCTTCGCGACGATTCCGCCTCGAACCGTCGTGCCCTAAGGGTGGCATATCCGACCGCGATGATTAAATACCGAGGCGAAATCACAAGGGATGCGCAGGTAGAAGGAGGACTCTGGTTATGCGCCGTCTATGTCTTCTGTTCGCTGCGGCCGTCGCCTTTTCGGCCCCGGCTCTCGCCCAACAATACGGACCGCCTGGCGGTGGGCCTTCGCCATCTTATGCCCCGCCGCCTCCCGCGGCCGTGAATCCGGCTCCCCAGCCGCCCCCTCCACCAACGAGGTCCGGCTCGGCCGGGCGTCCTGGTCATGAGCCCGGGGTCGGCGAGTCCCAGCCGTTCTCAAACCGCGCCAGCAACATTACTCCTTCGGACACACGATCTACGATTGCGCCCACGCTGCCCTCACCTCCAGTTCCACCGGACTCAGGGCCGCGCGAATATCTGCAAGCAGCCCGAGGCGCATTGGCTCGCGGTCAAACCGGCGAGACCCAGCAAGCGCTGGAGATGGCGGAAACGCGCGCCTTGGATCGATCCGTGCCGTATCTGCAGACGAACAGCGTGGATCGCAGCCCGCTGGTTACGCAAATCAACCAGGCTCTCCAGCAGCTGGGAGCAGGCGATCGGGCCGGGGCCATGCAGGCGATCGAAGCCGCGATTCCGTTGGCCTCGCAGTGATGTCCGAGGGCTGACGTTAGATAAGACGATGAGCGCGGCCATCTGCTGCGCTGCGTGCGCGCACCGAAAGCGCCGCCGGGTGACAAGTGTCCTCCACGCACCAGCGCCGGTTGGCGCTGGCATCGATGCTGGCGAGCTCTCCCCGAAACGTCTCAAGCTTTGTTGACGGGCGTTTCGTAGAATTGCATCTTCCCGAGGTGCTGCGCCGGCTCCAGCAGCGAGCCTCGCGCGCAGCTTGCGCAGCTCAGCACCAGTCGAGGCCATAGATGCCGTTTTTCCGGCCCGCCATAAGCAGGCGCCATGGATCAGCAAGTTGGTTATTCGTCTTGGTCAACAGCTTAAACCAGGCATTTTTCAAGTTTGTCATCGTGATATCACTTTGCCTGAGTTAGGCGCGGTAGGAGTCATGTGTGGTGAGTATCGGCCTGATGAGTAGATTCGCAGGATCAGAAACTGGATCGGCCCGTTTTGTTGCCCCGTTCAGCCGGGTTTTTGGCCAGTATGTCGTCTTGATCGTGCTTGGCCTGATATTAGCCGTGGTGACCCCGGCCAGGGTGGTCGCGGCCGATCTTAAGATCGGCGTCGATTTGTCCCTGACAGGCGGAACCGACGATATCGGTAAGGCGGCGCGCATGGGCGCCGAGCTGGCCCTCAAAGAGTACAACGAGAAAGGGGGATATCACGGCAAGCCGGTCGAAGCCGTCATTTACGACGATGAGACCAAGCCTGCCAAAGGCGTCGAGAACGTCACTCGCCTGATCACGCGCGATCATGTCTTTGCAGTTGTCGGGCCGGTCAATTCCGGTGTTGCCCTTGCAATCATTGATATCGCGCAGAGGAACCGCATTCCGCTAATGGACACCATCGCGACCGCGGAACAGATTACCGCAAGGTATGGCAGCCAGCCCAAGAACTATATTTTTCGCGTTTCGCTGAACGACGGCATCCAGACCTCGGTCATAATCGACTACATCAAAAGCAAGAATTACCAGCGCATCGGCCTGATGCACGATTCGACCGGCTGGGGTCAGAGCGGGCGCGACACGGCGTTGCGCCTTCTGAAGCAGGCCAATCTGCAGATAGCGGTCGGACCCGAGGTGTTTGATCAGAACGACACGGACATGACCGCGCAGTTGGCCAAGATGCAACAAGGCAAGGTCGATTTTATCATTGCCTACGCGCTGGCGCCGGCTGGGGTACAGATCGCCAGAAGTATGCAGAAGATCGGGTTGCACGTGCCGTGGGCGTCGACCTGGGCGTTGATAGCGCCGAATTTCCTCAAGCTCGGCGGCAAGGACGGGGTTGAGGGGGTCATGGCGGTTACGTCCTACACTCCCGACCAGAACGCAAATGCCAGGGCCCTGCACGAAAAGGTTGAGCGTGCGTTCGCGGAACAAGGCGGCGACTTCGACCCAGTCGCGACCGCACAGACCTATGACGGCGTGCGCCTCGTGCTCCGGGCACTCGACCGGGTCGGCCCAGATCCGCAGAAAATCCGCGACGCGCTCGAGGACATCGATGATTTCAACGAGGCCGCCACCAGAATGCCGCCCCACCCGTTCAGCCGGACCAATCACGAGTCTCTGAATAGCGGGTTTTTAGTGGTCTGGCACGACGGCAGGTTGGTGCGTGTCCAATAGCACGGTGCGAATGCCTGGCGGGCGGGCGCTGCGGGGAGGCGGGACGTGCTGCTGAAGCTTTGGCAGGCGCTCATCAGCGGGCTTTCCGTGGGCAGTATCTACGCCCTGATCGCGCAAGGTTATTACATTACTTACATTACTACGGGCGCCCTGAACTTCGGCCAGGGCGAGTTTCTCATGATCGGGGCGCTGTTCGGCCTCACCTGCTACGTGGTGCTTGGGCTTCCTTACGCCCTCGCTATTCTCGGCGCGGTTTTGGTCACCGGGCTTATGGGCATTGTGCTCGAGCGGATTGCGATCCGCCCCGTCATGCGT
Organism: Acetobacteraceae bacterium; assembly: GCA_019237355.1. Classification (GTDB taxonomy): domain Bacteria; phylum Pseudomonadota; class Alphaproteobacteria; order Acetobacterales; family Acetobacteraceae; genus JAFAHH01. The sequence continues at coordinate 2,832 of JAFAHH010000786.1, forward strand.
CACGCCCTTTCCCTAAGCTGGGTGCTAAGCACGGTGGCGGTCAGCATCATTCTCAAGAATGCGGCGGTGGATCTCTGGGGTCCGGAGCAGATCAAGTTCCCGTCGCCATTTGGGGAGGGCGTGGTCCAAATTGGCCCTGCTGGCATCTTCCCCCAAGAGCTTTTCATCATCGCCGTCGCACTCGGCACAGTGTTTGCAATTCAGATCTTCTTGCGCCGATCCCTGCTCGGCAAGGCGCTCATGGCCGTGGCCTTCAATCGCAATGCGGCAGCAGTGATGGGAATAAACGTGCCACGAATGGTCGTGCTCGCGTTTGTGTTGTCCTCGGCGCTCGCCGGGCTTGGCGGCATCCTCATTGCCCCGATCACTTTCGCCTGGGCCTATATGGGGACGGTTCCGGGCATCAAGGCATTCGCTGCGGCGATCTTTGGCGGGCTTGAAAACCCCATTGGCATTCTGATTGGCGGGCTGATTATCGGCGTGCTCGAGCAGCTTTTCGGCATCATCAACTCGAACCTCAAGGAGGGGATCACCTTCCTATTCATTCTCCTGGCGCTTGCGATCCGGCCCACTGGGCTGATGGGCCGTCAGGAGATTGTCAAGGTGTGACGATGCGCCTGCCTGTGTTTGCCTGTTCTGGCCCTTCGGATTGGGTGCGTGTTGCCGCCGCCGTCCTGGTCCTGGGCCTGCTTCCGGTCCTGCTCGATGATCCTTTTTTCATCCTTGTGCTGCAGTCGCTCGCCTATTTGTTCATCGTGACGCTCGGGCTCGACATCCTTGTCGGCTGGACCGGTCAAATCTCGCTTGGCCATGCAGGGCTCTATGCGGTCGGGGCCTATACCACGGCCATCATGTCGACCCGGCTTGGCCTGCCATTCTGGGTAACCGCCCCGGCCGGCATCGCCCTGGCCGGGTTGTGCGGGGCGGCACTCGCGCTTCCGTCGCTTCGGGCCAAAGGCCCTTATTTGGCCATGGTGACCATTGCTTTCGGGTTTATGGCCGAGGTGACAAGCAATCGCTGGAGCTTCACGGGCGGTCCAATGGGCATCAGCTCGATCCCGCCTCCAACGCTACCCGGCGGCAGCGAGATGACCGCGACCCAGTATTTCTGGCTTATTGCCGGTGTGGCGTTGCTATGCCATCTGCTTGCGGCCAATCTCTTTCGATCCCGGATCGGCCGGACCTTTCGCGCGCTGCAGAGCAGCGACATCGCCGCTGAGATCGTGGGCATCAATGTCTACCGCTATAAGGTTCTGGCTTTTGTCATAAGCTCCGTCTATGCGGGCATTGGGGGTGTCTTCTTTGCGCATCAGAGCGGTTTCATCAACAGCGATACTTTTGTTTTCTCGTTCTCTGTCTCGCTGCTCGCTGCCGTGTTGATTGGGGGCAGCGGTACGCTTTATGGCCCGCTTGTGGGGAGCGTGATTCTCAACCTTATCCCGACCGTCTTCGCCAGCCTGTACAAGTACCACCTTTACATATTTGGCGGCATCATCCTGGTTACGATCGTGTTTCTGCCAAAGGGCATTGTGGGCAGCCTCAGGCAGATAACGTGGTTCCGGCGAGTGCATCGGGAAACCCCCGATATCGCTTCGGACGCGTGCATACCGGATTTCGCCCCCGGCTCGCTTCCCCACGGTGCGGCGCTCGCGATTCGCCAGCTCTGCAAGAGCTTCGGGGGCATTCGCGCGCTGAACGGCGTTGATCTTGCGATCGCGCCGGGCACGATCCACGGCCTGATCGGGCCCAACGGCTCAGGCAAGAGTACGCTGGTCAATGTTTTGAGTGGCGTTTACCGTGCCGATTCAGGCGCGATGATGCTGGGAGACTGCGCCCTGTCACCTAAACGGCCGTCCAGCATGGCGCGGCACGGCGTTACACGGACTTTTCAGAACATCCGATTGTTTAACGAGCTCTCGGTACTCGATAACGTTATGGTCGGTTTCCATTTGCAATTCACGTGCGGCTTCTGGCGGCATTTCCTGCAAACCCGCGCCGCGATCGCTGAGGAAGCCGCCTTTCGGCGCAAGGCGATTGCCTTGCTCGCGTTTGTGGGAATCGGTGAGCGCGCCCACGACCGGGCTCAGGATCTGCCGCACGGCCAGCAACGGATGCTCGAGATTGCGCGCGCACTCGCGGTGCGGCCGCGGCTGCTCATGCTCGATGAGCCTGCCGCTGGCGTCAGCCCTGCCGAATTATCGAACCTGATGCGCATCATCCGCGCCATTCGGGCTGCAGGTGTTACGCTGCTTGTTATCGAGCATCATATGGATCTCATCATGCAGGTCTCGGATACTATTTCGGTGTTGGATTTTGGGCAGAAGATTGCGGAGGGGACCGCCGCCGCGATCTGCGCAGATCCCAAGGTGATCGAGGCGTATCTCGGCGCGCCCGTCGCGCCCGGCGAGGTGGTCGCCGCTGGTGCTTAGCGTACAAGGCCTCAGAGTCGCCTATGGTCATGCCGAGGCGCTACGAGGCGTAGACCTGGAGGCAAAGGGCGGCGAAATCACCGCCATTATCGGTTCGAACGGAGCAGGCAAAACCTCCGCGCTGATGGCAATTTCCGGCCTCGTGCCGGTTACTGCCGGCGAGATCCGGCTGGAGGGCCGCTCGATATTAGGGATGAAACCATACGAGATTGCCCAGCTCGGCATTGCTCATGTCCTGGAAGGCCGGCAGCTCTTTGCGGATCAAACCGTCGAGGACAATCTTCTGTTGGGCGCCTATACGCGCCTGCCGCACGATCGCGCCCGCGTTGCCGAGATCATGGAACGCGAAATGAACCGCTTTCCCATACTGCAGCGCCGGCGCCACCAGTTCGCGGGCAACCTTTCTGGCGGCGAGCAGCAAATGTTGGCGATCGCGCGCGGGCTGATGTCTGACCCGAAGCTTATTCTGATGGACGAGCCCTCGATGGGTTTAGCCCCGCTGGTTGTGCAGGAGATCGCCCGTATTCTTCGCGGGCTGCGTCAGGAAGGATCGACCATCATCCTGGTCGAGCAAATGGCCTCGGTTGCCTTACAACTCGCCGACCGGGTCTATGTTTTCGAGAATGGCCGCATCAAGCTCTCGGGCACCGGAATCCAGCTCGCCAGCGACCCTGAGGTCAAACGGGCTTACCTAGGGGGCTGAACCGAAGCTGGACAACAATGGCTAAGTCGGGGAAGCTCCACAACCTTGGTTGAGAGCGCGACTGACGTTTCCCAACGATTCCGGCTCCACCGGTCGCGCTATAGAGCTTGTTTTGAGAGTGCGATCCAGGCTTTCTGGCGATCCCGCCGCAAGCCATCACGCCATAGAGTCTGGTTTTGAGAGCGCGATTCAGGCTTTCTGGCGGTTCCGCCGCAAGCCATCGCGCTCTAAGGGGGAAGCGAGGAACGGCCATGGACCCAAACGTCTCGCAAGACGTCTGGAGCTGCGCGGCGCTGGTCGCCCGGTTTTTGGAAGCG
>JAFAHH010000171.1 GCA_019237355.1 Acetobacteraceae bacterium
TGGCCATGCGCGCCGCCAGCGCCTCGCACAGCCCTGCGAGGGTCAGGCCCAGGCGGTGCGACAGGCTTGTTGCGGATTGAGAGGCGGCCAAGGACATGAACACACTAAGAACACAAACCGCTGCAGTTGTCAACGCCTAATGAGAAAGACATTTTCGGATGAGAAGACATTTTCGGTCGCGCCTGTGCCAGAAGACGCCCGATAGCATCCGGTGCCACCCGTTTCATCTCGCGGGTCGGCGCAGCCGATGGACTGCTAGAGCGCTTCCAGTCAGCGTGGAAGCGTGACCTACTCCCCCTGTGAGCTAAGGCGCCCCCGCGGAACTGACGCTTGACGCGACGCTCAATAGCGGTCATTGCGTCCCGCAACCGGCAAAGCATGATGAGCTAGGATGAAAATACTCCTAACTGGCGGCTGCGGCTTCATTGGATCGGCCGTGGTGCGGTACCTGATCGGCCATACGGAGTACGCTGTCGTCAATGTGGATAAAATGACTTATGCCGCGTCCGCGGAGGCGCTGGAAGAGGCGCAACGGCATTCGAGGCACGTTTTGATTCGCGCCGATGTGGCGGACCCAGCCGCGATGGCGCAGGTGTTTGCCACACACCAGCCCGATGCGGTCATGCATCTAGCGGCGGAAAGCCATGTCGATCGGTCGATCGACGACCCAGCCGCTTTCATCCACACCAATATAGTCGGTACCTATGTGTTGCTGGAGGCAGCCCGCGCCTACTGGTCTCGTTTGCCCCCGGCCCGCCGCGTGGCGTTTCGGTTTCACCACATTTCCACCGATGAGGTTTTCGGGGCTCTCGGCCCGGGCGACCCGCCGTTCACCGAATCGACCCCGTACGATCCGCGCAGCCCCTATTCGGCGAGCAAAGCGGCCTCGGACCATCTCGTCCGGGCTTGGCATCACACCTACGGCCTGCCGACTTTGGTGAGCAACACCACCAACAATTACGGACCATGGCAATTCCCGGAAAAGCTGATCCCGCTGGTCACGCTGAACGCCTTAGAGGGCAAGCCTTTGCTGGTCTATGGCGACGGCTCGAACACGCGCGATTGGCTCTACGTCGATGACCATGCAGAAGCATTGGTTCGGGTGCTCGAATGCGGACAACCCGGCGCTACCTACGCGATCGGCGCACGGCAACCGCGCACAAACCTCGAGGTCGTGCGGGCGATTTGCGCAGCCGTAGACGCCCGTGTGCCTGATCCTGCGGGACCACGGGAGCGGCTCATCCAGTTCGTAACCGACCGCCCGGGCCATGATTTCCGCTACGAAATCGACCCGGCCCAGGCCGAGCAGGCTCTCGGCTGGACCGCGCCGCATGATTTTGAGACGGGCCTCGGCCGAACAATCGATTGGTACATGCAGAATCGCGACTGGTGGCAGGCCGTCCGCGCGGCCCGTTACCAGGGTCAGCGCTTGGGGACGGCGGCATGAAGGGCATTTTGCTCGCCGGCGGCTCGGGTACGAGGCTGCATCCGATGACTTTGGCGGCCTCGAAGCAACTCCTGCCAATCTATGACAAGCCGATGGTCTACTACCCGCTCTGCACGCTCATGCTGGCGGGGCTCCGGGATGTTCTGGTGATTTCCACCCCAGCCGATCTCCCCCAATTCCGGCGCCTACTGGGGAATGGGGCACGGCTTGGCATTCGGATCAGCTACGCCGAGCAGCCTCGCCCAGAAGGCATCGCGCAGGCCTTTCTGATTGGCCGGGATTGGATCGCGGGTAGCGCCTGTGCGCTGGTTCTTGGCGATAACCTGGTCCACGGCGATCATCTCTCAGTCCTGCTTCGAACGGCGGTAGCGCGGCCAAATGGGGCGACAGTTTTTGCTTATCAGGTGCGCGACCCAGAGCGGTATGGAGTGGTGAGCTTCGGCCAGGAGGGGCGAGCGCTCGACATCGTCGAAAAGCCGGCGGCTCCGGCTTCCAACTGGGCAGTAACTGGGCTCTATTTCTACGATGACCGGGTCACCGACTACGCCGCGGCCATCCGGCCGTCCCGCCGGGGCGAGCTCGAAATTACCGATCTCAACCGGATCTACCTCGAGTCCGGGGCGCTTCACGTCGAACGCCTATCACGCGGATTCGCCTGGCTTGATGCCGGCACGCCCGATTACTTGCTGCAAGCGGCGACATAAGTGCAGACCATTCAATCGCGCACAGGCATGCTGGTCGGCTGCCCGGAGGAGGTGGCCTTCCGCATGGGCTATATCGACCACCATGCTTTGCGTGACCATGCCCGCCAGCTTGGCAAAACCGAGCTTGGCCGGGTGTTGATGGAATTGGCCGAAGGTGAGCTGGAGTGAAGGTCGAGCAGCTCAACATCCCCGAGGTATTGCTGATTACGCCCGCGAGGCACGGTGATGAGCGCGGTTTTTTCTCCGAGACCTGGGTTGAGTCCCGTTACGCAGCCCTCGGGATCACGGGCCGCTTCATCCAGGATAATCACGCGAAGTCGGCAGCCCGGGGCACGTTGCGGGGCCTCCATCTTCAGATCGCGCCAAATCCGCAAGGCAAGCTCGTCCGGGTAATTCGGGGCGCGATCTGGGATGTCGCGGTCGATGTTCGGGCAAGCTCTCCCACTTTCGGCAGACACGCCGCTGCAATGCTAAGCGCTGACAATTGGCAGCAATTGTGGGTTCCCGTCGGTTTCCTGCACGGATATTGCACTCTCGAGCCAGACACCGAAGTAATCTACAAAGTTACCGGCGATTACGACCGCTCGGCCGAGCGTGGGGTTATCTGGAACGATCCGGATCTCGCGCTGCCGTGGCCCCTTGCGGCGGAGCACGTCCGACTTTCAGGCAAGGACAAAGAGCTACCGCGCCTGGCTGATTGCCCCGTGTGGTTTCCATGACCATTCTGGTGACCGGTCGAACAGGACAGCTTGCGCGGGCTCTCGCGGCAGCCGGTGGAGAGCAAATTCGCTGTGCTGGCCGGCCTGATTTCGATTTCGACCAGCCGGAGACTATCGCGTCAGTCTTTGAGGTAATCCGGCCATCACTCGTGATCAACGCCGCCGCATATACGGCCGTCGATGCCGCAGAGAGCGATCCGCAGGCCGCCTATCGCGCGAATTGTGATGGACCCGCCCAACTTGCGGATCTTTGCGCCGCCTACGCCCTGCCATTCATTCATGTCTCTACCGACTACGTGTTCGATGGGCGAACCGGCCCCTATGTCGAAACCGACCCTACGAACCCGCAATGTGTGTATGGCGCGAGCAAGCTCGCCGGGGAGCGAGCGGCGCAGGCGGCCTGCCCCCATGCTGTTGTTCTGCGGACCTCGTGGGTTTACGCCCCCGAGGGCAAGAATTTCGTGCTCACCATGCTGAATGCGGCGCGCAAAACCGATCGGCTGAGGGTGGTTGCGGATCAGCAGGGTTGCCCAACCGCCGCGGCCGATTTGGCCGATGCGGTGCTCGCGATCGCGGCGCAGTTGCAGCGCCACCGAAGTGAGAGTGGGGGGATCTATCACGCGGCGGGCTCAGGCTCGACAAGCTGGTACGGGTTCGCGCTTGCCATATTTGAGGAGGCCGCCCGTTACGGCTGGCCGGTGCCGGAAGTCATGCCGATCGCGACCGCGGATTGGCCAACTCCGGCGCGCCGCCCAGCCGATTCGCGGCTTGATTGCAGCAAACTTGCTGAAACGTTCGCCGTCCGTCTGCCGCCCTGGCGAATGAGCCTCGCCCGGACCATCGAGCAAGTCTGTGTCCGTCACGGGATAGGCTGAACCAGATCAGAGAATGCTTTCCGGCGCATATCCAAGCCAATCCGGCCGGGTCGGAATCCTTCTCTCTACGTTTAATGGCGAGGCCTACTTATCCGAGCAACTCGATAGCATCGTCCGCCAAACCTGGCCGGACTGGAAGCTATACTGGCGCGATGACGGATCATCGGACGGAACGGTCGCCCTCATGCGTAACTTCGCTGCAGGCGCAGGGGCAGGGCGGTGCCTTGAATCGGCCGCCGATGGCCGGATGAGGGTTCCCCATAGCTACCTCACCCTGTTGCGAGAAGCCGTTGCCGATGGCGTGAGCTTTGCGGCTTTCGCTGATCAGGATGACGTCTGGCTAGCCGACAAGCTCCGCCGGGGCGTGCAGTTGCTGGGCGACATTCCGGCCAGCCTGCCTGCGCTATACTGTGCGCGCCAAATCTTCGTTGATGGCAATCTTAGGCCGATTGGCCTCTCCGCGCTCGTGCGCCGGCCGCCCGGTTTCCCGGCCGCCCTTACACAGAACATTGCAACGGGGTGCACGATGATGCTGAACCGGGAAGCAGCCCTCCTGGTCGCAGCCAGTAAAGTGCCGCCGGGCACTTTGCATGACTGGTGGTGCTATGTGTTGGTCACAGCCGCCGGCGGCCGTTTGATTTTCGATTCCGAGCCCGTGATTTTGTACCGGCAACACGCGGGCAATGCTGTCGGCGCGCCCTGTTCCCTGACCCGCCGGGGCTTAGCGGCGATCCGGCGTGGCCCTGGCATGTTCATGGATGTCTTCCGTCAGCATGTGACAGCTCTGGCGGAGCAAACGCATCTGCTTTCCGCGCCGGCGTGCATCCAGCTGGCGAAGATCGACCAGGCGCTCCGAGGCACCCGGTGGGAGCGGGTACGTGCCCTGGCAACGCCGGGGTTTCGGCGCCAGACTTGGCCTGAGGACCTGGTCTTCCGCCTGTGGTTTCTAGCTGGATAAGACCAAACTTCATTTTTTAGGCTTTCCCGGGATTCCACCTCAAGGTATCGCAATCTAAGCTAACCAGGTCCATTCGGCCCGCGTCTGTGCCGCAGCACAAAGAGCTACGGATGGAGCTGATACAACCCAACTCCGCCGGTCGCTCCTCCATGAGGGAATTTACATCCGCTTTCGTGGTCTTCATCCTGCTCTGCGCAAGCTCGCTGATAGGCCTTTACGTCCAAAGCCGCTTGCGCGCGGAACACCGCTCGGCTGATACCCGGGAACTGCTTCAGCTCGTCATCGGCACGCTGGTCACCTTCGCCGCCTTGGTGCTGGGCCTGCTCACAAATTCTGCCGCCGTCACCTTCGACCAGGCTAGTCATGACCGGGGCGAATACGCGATGCGACTGATGGACCTAGACCGGTGCTTGCGCAATTACGGGCCCGAGGCCGAAACGGCTCGACAACAACTGCGAAGCTATACTGCGGCGGTGGTCGCCAGCACCTGGCCTGCCGAGCCGCACCCGGCGGGCGTGACCTACCCGGACACCGCAAAGATGGCTCGCACCGGCGAGGATCCGGTGCTGGCCCGCCTCATGAATCGGATTGGCATGGAAATTTACGGGCTGAACGCGCCAGATGCATTGCGTGCCCACCTGTTACAGGGTTGCTTGGATACATACTTCAGCGTGCTGCGCGCCCGTGCCGCGGTGATCGAGGACACGCAGCGCAAAATGTCTATCCCGTTTTACTGGGTCCTGGTATTCTGGCTGATAGTTGTCTTTGCATGTTTCGGCCTTTGCTCGCCTCGCAACGGGTTGGCGCTCCTTGTCATTATTCTCGGGGCCGTCTCGTTGAGCACCGCTTTGTTCGTCATTTCTGAGCTGTTCCGCCCTTACGGCGGTATGATCGGGATTTCCAGCACTACGATGCGTGCGGCGCTGGCTCATATGATGCAAGCCAGCGAGAGTCCCTGACTAGGGCCTGTTGAGATACATTCATCGTGATCCGATCACAGCAGCCGCAAGATGGATTATCCCCGCGAAACTCTCGTCGGTCTTGTCGCTCCGCATGGCGATTCGCTTGAACTCCTTCAAACGGCCGAAGAAGTTCTCGATCAAA
>JAFAHH010000848.1 GCA_019237355.1 Acetobacteraceae bacterium
TTTTTAACGTGCTATTTGCAGGACGGCGCCCATACAGTGCGCGGCCTGGCCGCCGACCTTAATGTATCGAAGCCGGCCATTACCCGTGCGCTCGACAGGCTCGGTGAGCTCGATTTGGCCCGGCGCAAGGTCGACCCAATGGACCGGCGTAGCGTGCTCGTGCAGCGGACCCTAAAGGGCGCGGCCTTTTTGCGCGATCTGCGCTCGATCATGGGCGAAGCGGCGGTCGCAAACCGCAAGACCGGGACTGCTGTTGGCACCGGTACAGAGGGATCGCGCAAATCGGCAAGTGCGTAAAGTGAAGCTAAGGTAGGCAGCAGAGGCAAACCCGCTGCTGCCTACGACGAGGGGAAACTGCGGGCGCCGAAACAATAGGCGCTATTCTGCGAATCGCGAACCAATCCGCCATGGGGGTTAGAGTCCTCGCATGGTGTTTGTACGATTGGGCGTACAGCGCCTTTAATACCGTAATAACAAGCTTCGTATTCGCCACTTACTTCGTTCGTGCCGTAGCATCCACCCCTGCTTCGGGGGCAGCGCAATGGGCAGCGGCGCAGGCTATCGCTGGGCTCATCATTGCCGCGCTTGCGGCGCCATTGGGCGCTGTGGCCGACATGGGGGGACGCCGACGTGCGATGCTCGTGCTGTTTACCATTGCAATGGCCGGCTGCACCGCTTCCCTGTGGTTTGTCCGGCCCTTGGCGCAAGATGTACCCCGCGCCCTCATTCTGGTGGCGAGCGCGACCATTGCGTTTGAAATAGCAACCGTGTTCTACAATGCTCAGTTGCCCGAGATCGCCGCACCAGCGCGCCTCGGCAGGATCTCGGGCCTTGCCTGGGGGTTCGGCTACGCTGGCGGACTGTGCTGCCTGGCTCTCTGCCTGCTGCTGCTGATCACCCCTAACCCGCCCCTTTTCGGCCTCGATCCCGCGCAGGCCGAGCCTGTTCGCGCATGCGCCGTGCTAGCAGGCTTGTGGATCCTGGCATTTGCGGCGCCTCTCCTGCTGCAAGCCGACCCAGCTTCCATGCGGCTGCCCTGGGGTCGATCCATCCGCGCGGGCCTAGCAGGGTTGTATCGGAGCCTTGAGTCATTGCGCGGCAATCACCGGCTTGGCCGGTTCTTGCTTGCACGGATGCTTTACACGGACGGCTTGACCACACTCTTTGCGTTTGGCGCCATTTATGCCGCGGGGGTGATGGGAATGGATGCTAAAGGGGTCCTGCAGTTGGGCATCGCATTAAATATCAGCGCAGGGATTGGAGCGGCCGGTTTTGCTTGGATCGAAGATCGAATCGGGCACAGGGCGACAATCCTGATCTGCCTCTTCTGCACGATTATATTATCGGCCCTCGTTCTTTTGGCCAAAAGTCCTGTGCTGTTCTGGATGTTTGCCCTGCCTCTCGGGGTGTTCGTAGGACCCGCCCAGGCAGCCAGCCGCAGCCTGATGGCGCAGCTCGCGCCAGCCGGCGAACGCAACGCACAGTTCGGGCTTTATGCGCTTTCCGGTCGGGTAACGGGGTTTGCGGGGCCCCTGGCCTTAGGCGCGGTCACCGCCGCAACTAACAGCCAGCGTGCCGGAATGCTTGTGATTTTGGTCCTGCTAGCGGCCGGGGCAGCGCTACTCGCTAGGGTTAACTTAGAAAGTGATCCGATTACCTCATTTGCTAGAAACTGATGGCTTTAAGTCAGAGCCGTGATTTTCAAGTCTGGATTTCTCAACAGCACCCCGGCGCTTTCTGGCGATTTCGTCTGAAGCCGTGGCGCGAGTTCGGTTTGAGAGCACGATTCAGGCTCCCCGCCGTTCCCGCCTCAAGCCACCGCGCGCTAGCCTAGAGCGGTTGCCACTCACGTGGAACCGCTCTAGGTTTGTTGGCGAGCAGATTCACGCGATCTGAATCGCCTGCGGCGATTCCACCTGATCGCGATCTGCTCTAGTTTGCTTGGTCGAGCAGATTAAGGCGCTGTGGATTGCCTCGCGATTCCACGTGATCGCGATCTGCTCTAAAAGCCCACCTTGTTAGCGAGATATTCTCGATGCGCTTGGGTCGCGGCGGGCGCCAGCGGCTTGCCGGTTTCCGTATCCCACAACTCGCATTCGGCATTTGGCCGGGCGTGCAATATGACCCTGATTTCAGCCTCGGCGTCCTCGGCGGTTTCAAACCGTCCGTGCGGCTTACCGTCAATGCGCAACTCGTATGGCATTTTCCCTCCTTGAGCCTAGACTAAGGCTAGAGCGTCATGGCTTTAGATCAAGCCATCTCGCTCCATAGTCTTGGTTTGCAGAGCGCGATTCAGGCTTTCCGACGATCGGGACCCCAATTCCGGGCCCCCATTTTGGACGCAAAATGGGTGCCCGGTGCTGCGAATTGGGGCCCGGTCCGCCTCAAGCCGTCGCGCTCTGACGGCTTCAGCTTGAAGGCATCATGCCCGAAATTTTCATCTTGGGCGACTCAGGCTTCGAAGGATCTCGGCCCAGCAGTCGGTCCTTCGAGAAGCCCGTTATGGCCGACCCGGTGTGGGGTTGCCTGAGGCCATCCGGCCCTTGGAAGCGGTTCGCGGACCTCTCTTTTCCCTGGCGAGCAATGCATGGACACGGATGGCTCCCGGCGATTTCCGCGGGATCGCGATCCGCTCTACCCTGCGCCTACCGAACAGCCGGGGACCAGGACATGCCATATGCCGAGCTGATCAGCGCCCTCCGCGGAATCGTGGGAGATCGAGGGTTGCTCACCGACCCATCGGACACCGCGCCCTACACTGCAGACTGGCGCCGCTTGTACCAAGGGCGGACCGAAGCCGTAATCCGCCCGGCCAGCACGGCCGAAGTGGCAGCGGTCGTGCGGCTCTGCGCTGAAGCCGGGGCGCCGCTGGCCATTCAAGGGGGCAACACCTCGATGGTAGGGGGCGCCGTGCCCGCCGAGAATGGGAGGGAGTTGGTACTAAGCCTCGCCCGCATGCGCCAGGTGCGTGACATCGATCCGCTGGATATGACAATGACCGTCGATGCGGGCATGACCCTCAAGGCGGCACAGGACGCCGCTGCGGCGGCCGGGTGCCTGCTCCCGCTCTCAATCTCCTCTGAAGGAAGCGCGCAGATCGGCGGAGTGCTGGCGACAAATGCCGGGGGGAATAACACTGTCCGTTACGGCAATGCGCGCGACCTTGCACTCGGGCTGGAGATCGTTTTGGCGGATGGCCAGGTCTGGGATGGGCTGCGGCGGCTCCGGAAGGACAATACGGGGTATTGTCTCCGCCATTTATTCGCCGGGTCTGAAGGGACGCTTGGGGTGATCACGGCAGCGGTATTGCGGCTCGCACCTCGGTCGCGCGAGATCGTGGTGGCCCTGTGCTCGGTTCGTTCCCCAGAGGCGGCGCTCGATCTCTTTGCCCGATTCCAAGCCTACGACCCGGCCGCTATCCAGGCGTTCGAGTATATGTCCGGGATGGGAATGGAAATGGTGTTGAAGCACATTGATGGCACCACCCTGCCCCTGGCCCAGCCGGCAGATCACTATGCCTTGATCGAGCTTGCCTCGCCCCGGTTGGATGCCGGGCTGCGTGAGGCCTTGGAATCGGTACTCGAAAAGGCGCTTGCCGATGACATTGTCATCGACGCGGCCCTGGCCGAGAGTGAGGCTCAGCGGGCCGCCTTATGGCGGCTGCGCGAAGAGCACGCCGAGGCACAAAAACGTGAGGGCGCTTCGGTGAAGAATGACGTGTCTGTGCCGGTCTCAAAGGTGCCCGATCTGATTGGCCAGGCGAGCGAGGCCTGCATCGGACTCATTCCGGGCAGCCGTCCCGTGCCGTTCGGTCATATGGGCGACGGCAACATTCATTTTAATCTGGAGCAGCCCGAGGGCGCAGACCCGGACGCATTTCTCGCACGCGATCATGCGATCATGGACGCGGTAAATGAGGTCGTGCGCGCGCTGGGCGGCAGCTTTTCGGCCGAGCATGGGGTGGGGAAGCTGAAGACCTACATGATGCCCGAATGGCGGGGCGGCGCCGAGCTCGAGATCATGCGGCGAATCAAGCGCGCCCTCGATCCAGCAGGACTGCTCAATCCCGGAAAAGTGTTGCCGGGTTCCATGGAATAGCCCGGGCCGCCTCACGTTTCCGCAAACACCGTGAGGGCGTCGGTGACCCGTGTTTTTCTCAACCGGATCGGCACGGCTGTTCCGGAGTACGATATCCATGACGATTTCGTGGCTTTTGCTCGGTCGGCGCTCACTGATCCGCGCGAACGCGGGGTGCTTGACCGCATGGCGGAGATGGCCGGCATAAGCCATCGATACTCCTTCCTGGCACCGGCCCCAGATTGCTGGGATCGCGTGCTCGATGGCGAGGGCTTTTACAAGCGGCATGATTTTCCCGGCACCAGGGCACGAAATGACCGTTACGAACACGAGTCGCTGTTGCTTGCGCAGCGAGCGGTCGCGGCACTGGGTCCGATCCATGGTATCACGCACCTGATTATTGCGAGCTGCACGGGCTTCACTGCGCCGGGGCTTGATTTTCAGCTCGCGCAAGCGCTGGGCCTGGCGGCGTCCGTCGAGCGGACCATCGTCGGGTTCATGGGCTGCTTCGCCGCGGTTACGGCGCTCAGGCTCGCGCGGCATATAGTGCGCTCGGAGCCGGCCTCACGGGTGCTGGTGGTCAATATCGAGCTTTGCGGCCTGCATCTGCAGGAACGGTGGGAGCTGCAGCAAATTATGATGTTCCTGCTGTTTGCCGATGGGGGCGCGGCAAGCCTGGTTTCGTCCGAGCCGCAGGGAATCGAGCTCGGGGCTTTTCGTGCAACGGTTATCCCAGATACGGCTGGCCTGATTACTTGGCGGATTGGCGATCGAGGATTTGAGATGGGACTTTCGGGGAAGCTGCCTGGGGTGATCCGGCGCTGGCTCATGCGCGATGGCGCCGCGCTCCTGGAGGCGGATCGGAAGCCCTCTTTATGGGCGGTCCATGCGGGCGGCCGCGCAATCCTAGACGCGGTGGAAGCCGGGCTTGCCTTGCCAGCAGAGGCGCTGAACCACTCGCGGCTCATCTTACGCGACTTTGGGAATATGTCGTCCGCCACTCTGATGTTCGTGCTGCAGCGGATATTGCAATCAAGCCTCGGCCCCGCTGACGGCCTAGCGATGGCTTTTGGCCCTGGGGTCTCGGTCGAGACGTTTTCGTTCCGAACCGCCGCACCATGAATCTCGCCCGGCGGAGCCAGTCACCGGAACTGATGGACAATGCCTGCCTCGATTTCGAGGATTATCGGAACTGTTTGCAGGATCTCGCGCGGGTGAACCTCGTCACGATGGCGTATGGGCCGGTGCTGGCTTGGTTAAGCAAGGTGCACAGCGCTTTCTCGCTTCTGGATGTGGGCTGTGGCTATGGTGACATGCTGCGCCGGATCCGCAAGCGCCACCCTCAGGCAGCGCTGACCGGTATCGACCGCAATCCCTGGGCGATTCAGGCGGCGCGAGCCGCAACTCCGGAGTCTGCTGAGATTCGCTACGAGGCGATCGATGTATTCCGATACGAGCCTCAGCAGCCCGATTATATCATCAGCACCCAATTCGTGCATCATTTGAGCGATTTGGAGGCGATTGCATTCGTTACCTGGATGGAGCGGCACGCCGCGCGCGGCTGGTTCATCAACGACCTGCACCGTCACTGGTGCGCCTATTACGGCTTCCGCCCATTGGCTTCGGCCGCGAGATGGCACCGTTTCGTCCGGCACGACGGGAGGGTGTCGATTGCCCGCTCATTCCGTCCAACTGAGTGGCGGGACTTACTGGGAGGCGCCGGAATCGCGCCAGGCGCGGCCAGGGTAAGCTGGTTCCTGCCGTTCCGGCTATGCGTCGCGCGAACGCGATGAAGGAAACGGTCGTCATCGGGGGAGGCCCGGCCGGCGCCGCGGCGGCAATTCTTCTGGCCCGGGCGGGGCGAGATGTAACCGTGCTGGAGCGCAATTCTGGACCCGCCCACAAGGTGTGCGGCGATTTCCTCTCCGCGGCGGCGCTGCAGCGGCTCGCGCAGCTTGGTATCGATCCCATGGAGCTGCGCCCGGCGCGGATCAATGCCGTTCGCCTCATCCATGGAAACAAGGCCGCCGCGCGACCGCTGCCCTTTCCGGGCATCGGCCTATCACGCCGCGCGCTCGATGAGGCGCTATTGCGCGAAGCGGCGCGATCAGGGGCAGACGTGGTCCGTGGGCACACAGTGCGAGCAGTGAGTACTGGCGGCAGCTCGATTGATGTTGATGGCGGCCCTTTGGCGGGCAGCGTACTTCTGAGTACCGGGAAGCACGATGTGCGGGGGGCGCGGCGCGCGGCAGGCCGGGGACCGTTCATTGGTTTCAAGACCTATCTTGCCTTGTCGCGAGCGCAAGCCGAGGCATTGCGCGGCTACGTGGAAATCGTGCTGTACGGCGGCGGGTACGCCGGGTTGCAATTGACCGAGGCCAATGCGGCCACCCTTTGTTTGCTGATCCGACCGGACCAGGTCGCGCCTATGGCGTCATGGGAGGGGCTGCTCGACTGGCTACGCGCCGCGTGCCCGCATCTGGCGATACGACTGGCCGGGTCGCAAGCAATGCTTCCCCGGCCTCTGGCGGTCTATGGCATGCCTTATGGATGGGTTAACCGCCCCGTGCCGAGCGATCATCCGCGACTCTTCCGGCTGGGCGATCAGGCCGGTGTGATTCCGTCATTCACCGGTCAAGGGGTGACGATAGCGTTGTTCACGGCGAAGCTGGCAGCGCAGGCGATCCTCTCCGGCTGGGACGCATGGAACTATCATCGGGCCCTGCGGGCTGAGGTGGGCGCGCTGATCCGGCGGACAAACAGGCTACATCGGCTTTTATCCTGTGCGGCAGCCCAGCGCGTTTTGGCTCTGGGCTGCCAATTCTGTCCAGCGGTTCTGGGTTTGGCCGAAGCGTGGACGCGGAGCACCGGGATGCGGAGGCATTACTCGTCATCGACCGAACTGGCCCACCCTTGGACTTAGTCTAGCGTCGCATCTCACAGCGTGCCGGGGTACTGCCGCAATCCTCGCACCGCGGCTGGAGCCCCAATTGGATAGCGTGATTCGCGTGCCACCAGGCAACCTATGGTTGACTTCGGACCATTCTATCTTTATTTTGCGACAGTGCGCTTAATAATTTGTCAGCAAATCCCAATGGTCCAAACGAGCGAGCGTGTGTGCATGCTGGAGGCTGATCATGCCGAGCAGCGGCCGCCAGGGTATTGGTGGGAGCGGGCTCCGGAATACGTCGTTGATTGCGACGCGGAGACTGAGGCCGCGGAAGCCGCACTTTTTGGGGTTGATCGTCGCCTGGCGGTGGCGTTCCCCTAAGCCGTGGCGACTGACCGTGGTCAGCTCCAAGCCTCATTTGCGGCCTGATCCGGGCCGCTCCTCAATTTGCCTCGCGAGCAACTGGCCTGCGGCGATTGAAGCCAGACCTGCGGCTGACGGTCCGGGCCCATAACCATCGCAGGCGGATCCGGGTGATAGCGATGCTATCGGGTGGCGTCTTCTGGCCGTAGGCGTGACCGAAAGCGTCTTTCTCATCCCAAGTGTGTTTCCGATTAGGTCCTGACTTGATTTGTTCATGTCCTTGGCCGCCTCTCAACCTCCAACAAGCCTATCGCACCGCCTGGGCCTGACCATCGCAGGGCTGTGTGAGGCGCTCGCGGCGCGGATGGCCAAGCACCGGACGAATGTGCCGTTGCTCTTTCTGGCGTGGACGCGGCTGCGTCGCCTGGCCGTGCCCTCGCCCAGCTTGAGGCAATCTACGGCGCAACCAACGCCGGCATTATTCTTGATAACCTTGATACCCAGACTCTATCTCCCCAATCGAAACTGGAAAACCGTCTAAACCTTGAGCAAACGCTCGGCCTTAAATCCGACTACGCCCATTCAGAACACAGTAGAGAAGGCGAGGCGACAAGCCAGGGCCCCCCTTATTCCCTCGTATCTCATCTCCCAAATGGATGATACCGCTGTTATCGGCTTCCACCGCAAGCTCCCGCCCTTCAGAGGCTGGCGGCTTGATTGGCGGGACTTCCCCGAACTGGTGAAGGCGGAGAGCTATTAAAGCGCCACCGGTGCCCAAACGGGAAGATGTTCAGCCGCTTTTTGAAACAGCCTTTGAACTGACAATCGGCAACCCAATCAATACGGCCCCAATTAGGCCGAAGGGTATAACTGAGGGAGAGAGAAAGTAAGACCGCCTCTATCTTCCCCATTGTCCTTTGGCGTGCTCGCTGCGGGAGATGGATCGCAGGCGACGGCCCGGAAAGCCGGCGTTTTGTTGGCTCCTCCCAGAAAGCATGATTATTGCAACGTAGGAATGGAGGATGTATAATGGCAGGTGAGACCTATGGCAGATAATACCGATTTACTCAATCACATCAAAGACCCAATTGATAGACCGGAAGCCGGTCAGCAGGAACAGGGGAAAGAGCTCAAAGCAGTTAGGGAAGAAGTTGCCGGCATTCGCCGGGAGCATACTTATCCTCCCCTCCAACCTGGTTCTAGAAGGCCCGAAATATTCCTCTCCTTCAACGATCCAAGCACACGGAGGCATCCTGCAATGCCTCAGACGGAGTGAGGCGAATAAGGAACCCATCTTCAACCAGCAACATGGGGTGTCTCTGTCTCGGTCATGGCGGGCATTTTCTGGATCGATAGCTGGGCGCGGGTCTTCGCAACCTCTCCGAGTGCTTCGTCGCACCAACGCCGGAGAGCCAAGACGTCTGGACCCCCGGAACGGCATGCCGGTTCGTCGTGAGCGAAGCCGAAACGGGGGGCAGGCCTTGGCCGTGCTTCGGGACGGCGCCGAAGTCGGGGTGCTGCTGACCGACATTCAGTTATTGGGTAAATTGTCCGGGCCTAGAGCTCGCCCACGTAGCACGGCAGTCCAGACCCAGCTTGCGGGTAATCCACGTGACTGGCCGGCCTGACATAGTGGCGGGCGCTAGCACCTCTCCCCGAGAGGCACTCATCACTAAGCCCTATCTTCCTTCGGAAGTGATCTCGACAGTACGCCGGCTCGTTGCCTGAGCACACCTCGGCTTTTCAACCGGGTGGAATGTCTGGGCACTATGGTATCTCCGACTAAGAAACCATGGCAAAAAACTTGCAGCGTAAGATAGTCAAGCATGACATGCTAACCGGCTCGAGATACCGGTTCGCGTACTATTTTCGGCCGAGGCGAGCCCCAAATTGGGAGAGCCCGTGCTGCATCTATTTGAACCGGGCGCAAACTCCACCCACTGCCTTGCAGCATTCACCGGGCTTGAC
>JAFAHH010001039.1 GCA_019237355.1 Acetobacteraceae bacterium
CCTTTGGCGAGCTTCCAAGCAAGAGCCTCTGAGCTCTCGGCGAATTCAGCTCGGCTAGCGCACGGTGCCATTCAATCAGCGCCTCGGCGATAGGGCCGATAGCAGCAATGGGTAGGCCCTTGGGCAGGTTGGAGCTGGCCAGGAGCGTCGAGAGCCGATCCATTGCCTCGACGCGCCTCGCCTGCGCTTTGCACAGTGCGGACCAGGGCTGTGAGTCGGTCACTCCCATGCGGTCTAAATGCACTCTCAACACCCGAGCCGGCTCTGCCAGAAGGCTCAAGCTATGCAGGTCGCTGGGGTTCATTAGGACAAGAGCTGCCCGGATTTGGGCGGCTTCAATCCGCTCTCCTGAAATTTGGTCCATCACGCGGCACTGCCATCGCGCCACCTCTGCCAACTCTGATAAGCCGGCCTGGTCGCCGTACCCGTCGAGCACGTGGCGAATCTCGGGATCGGCATTGAGCTCCTGCAATTCCCTAATGACTTGAGCAGCATCTTCCAGACAGCTCGCCCATTGGGCCCTGGGCGGAAGTTCACCCGCGCGCCACCGGGTTCGAAAGAATTTTACAGCTTCCTTGACCTCAGGGCGGCGCCCCGCGAAGATCCCGGTCTCGCGAAGGGATGCGCTCGCTATTCGGAGATTCTGTTCTGAAGCGCCATCGACGTCGAGCCTATTCGTGATCTCCTTCAGCTTTGCCTCGATTGATTTCTGCCGCATTGCGGCGGCTTCGAGGATGTTTCTGTAGCGCTCAAGCCCAGCTTTCCGGTAAGTGGGCCAACGAAGCTGGGGATCGGCCGCAAGCTCGGCTGCGGAGCAAGCCAACCGGATCAGACCGGCGTCCGGGTCGCGGCCCAAAGACAAGGTGGTCGCCAGCAAATCGACCAGCTTACCCTGGCTGTTCAAGACATCACGGTCGCTTACTGCTGCTTGGACGCGGCCGGATATATCTTCAATGCTGCAGTCTGCCAGACCTAATGGGCCGGCAAATTCAACAACGGCCTGTAGGTAGTCGGCGCGAGCTCCCGCCGGGTCTTGGACGCCGGCTTCGTTCAGTTTGAGGAAGGTATTTTCTACAGCCTCCAGCCGACACGCTGTCCAGAAACCATCCTCAATCGTGGATGGGTGCGTGAACCGAGACAGAAGGGTGCGGTCAACCAGCTCCCCTGGATCCGGAAGTTGCCCTAGGCGCTCAAGTATAGGGTGCGCACTTGCCAGCGAGCCGGGGCGACTTTCACCAATTGCCTCGGACAAATCATGTAGGCACTCCATGACATTATCGCAGCACGTTCCGGTATTCCGAAGCGCAGCGAGCAGGTCGGCCTGCTCGTCCGGGAGCAGGTCTGCTCGTTCCAAAACCGAAAACGGAGAGGTAGCTGGGTTCCAGCCAAGCCGTTCAGGGGAGTTCGCAGCATTCTGCAGCGCCTCGAGTTTTTCGCGCGCAGCCGAATATTTGGGAGCATCGATTGAGAAGGACAGATGGTGCGCAAACGGGCGCAGGAGGTCGGGCAAATGCGGCAATAGGCGGCGTAGCTCGGCCAGTCGCCCGATCAAAGCATGTACGGTCTCGCCTCGTGGTCCCGCACCCTGATGAAGCGCCTCTATATGCTTCTTAAGCTCCGACCTCGCACGCTCCGCCTCGATTCCGCTGAGCGGCGCCAAACCCCCATCATCACATCCAGCCTCTTCGCGTCTGTCGACCTCGCGCCGCAGCGCTTCGATGATAGCGGCAGGCCTAGCCTCGCCAGCGTGCAAGGTAAGGCAGAACCGTTCCAGCCCAACCTGGTCGAGGCGCGATTTGACTGCTTCCAGGGCGGCCATTTTCTCTGAAACGAATAGGACAGTTTGGCCCCGGAAAATGATATTTGCAATCAAATTGGCAATTGTCTGCGATTTTCCCGTTCCTGGCGGGCCCTCTATCACCAGGTTTTTGCCCTGCATCGCGTCAATCATCGCGCTGTGCTGTGATGAATCGGCATCATGCACAAGCACTGGCGCGAGCTGCGCTACCTCCGGCCGGTCGATCTCGTATTCCCGCGCGTACGACCCGCCAAGCGGCGGAGCATCGTCTCCGATCCCGCGTAGGATAGGGCGCACCAGTCGGTGGTCGGCAGGATTTCCGATGCCCGCCCAATGCACTGGATCGAGATCTTTATACATCGCAATCCGGGTGAAGCTGAACGGAGCCAGCGTGACAAAACGCCGCACGCGCCACCGCTTGTGAGATCGCAGCGCTTCCGCGATAGCTTTGAAATAATGCTCCGCGGGTTCATCGGCCTCAAGGCTGAATTGAGGAAGCGTGAGACGAAAATCGTCCCGGAGCCGGAGTTCGAGGCTGAGATTGGTAGCCGGGATACTATCAACCGAAGCGAGCCGGAATTCTTCCTCCCGGCCAGGAACTTTCTCGCGCTGTATCGATACAGGAAGCAGCAACAGCGGGGAGCAAAAGGCTTCCTCGGACTCTTCGGATTCGAACCACTCAAGAAAGCCTAATGCGAGATGGAGGGTGCCCACTCCAGTCTCTTGCTCGATGGAACGAGCGTTGCGGGCGAGCTTGGTTACGCGTGCGTTGAGTTCTTTTCGGAACAGCAGAGTTTGCAGGGCGTCGCGCGGAGCGCGGGGCTGTCGAGACGGGGCGATGTCGTATTCGGGGTCGATACCATGCGCTCGCGCATATGCAGCCAAGTCCAAGCTCGACTGGCTCGGCCGTGGGGGTAAGCTGAGCTCAGCGCGCACCCGATTGCGCAGCTCCTGCTCGATCCGGTGCCTTTTCCTGGCGTCGGATGGGTGCTGAAGGTCAAGTTTGGCCAGCGTGTTGCTGTAATCCTGATCCGTCGAACGAGCCCCCAGGAGTGCTGCCTGAAACCGTGGCGTCTTTTCATCGGGCAGATCGTCATCGAGTTCAGGGAGGGCGCTGAACTCAAGCCGTCGATCATCCCGCAGCAAGCCGAGCACTTCATCCGGTGCGCTGTCCACGAACCGGAGGCTGGGTGAGCGCGAATCGTGGTCGAAGTGGAGGAGGCGATTCCGCCTCGTCCGGTCCACCAAGCGTTGGCGTAATTCTTGGTAGATACGAAGTTCAGAATCGTCAAACGAGGTGATCATGGGTCGGGAATCGCTGGTACGGTCGCTTCCCGATAATCCAGCAAGACCGGAAAAAAACGATAAATGGGACAGAGCGGAGCGTTTCTTGCCTGAGCTCAGGCCCCTTGCCCTTCAGAGCCATCGCGCGATAGAGTCTCTTCAGGGCCTGGGAAAGCTCGACGCCGTCGATCCGTTCATACCAATGATCGATGATCGCGGGCTTGTTGAGGGCGATGAACCGACGGACCGAGGCGAGGTCGACACTAAGCGTGCCCTCCTTTACCTCGGGCGGGTCTTCTTCGACGCTGACCATCGCCGGGTTATCAATGTTAAAATCGGGGCTGTGGTCCATCTGTACTTTGATTCGAGCGGCGTGCTGCGCCTTACCTCGGCGGCCAATCCCCATATTCATGGGCAGCCCGGAGCTGCGCCCTCTTATGTTGACCGTCGCGAATAGGTCGTCTTCTAGCAGTGTTTCGCCCATACATTTCCCTACCCTAGTCAGGCCTGCACCGATGATGAAAGCTCTGTCAATTAGGCCAACCCAGGGGAGTAGAACAGCGGAGACGATCATGTCCAAAATGAAAATCCTGAAGGCTCTTTTGGTAACGGGGACATTGATCACCCTTTCCACCCCAGCCTACGCGCCCTCCAACCAAGGCCGGGACAACAGTGTGGGCAAGTTTGACTTCTACGTTCTATCGTTGTCGTGGTCGCCGACGTTCTGCCAGGCGCCGGGCAATGGAGCGGAGAAGGAAGGCGAATGCGGCGGGGAACCCCGCTCTTTCGTCGTCCATGGCCTATGGCCGGAATCCGACCGACGCTTCAACGAATCATGTGTCGTTCCCGCACCGCGGCTGCCGCGCAGCATCGTAGATTCGATGCTCGATCTAATGCCATCGCCGCGACTAATCTATCATGAGTGGGACACGCATGGCACGTGCTCGGGCCTGTCGCCGGCTGAGTACTTCAACACGGTTCGGAAAGCACGCGCAGAGATCAATATCCCCGCAGAGTACGCTGACTTACATAATGAATCAAAGGTCGATCCCAATGATATCAGGGCTGCATTCATCAGGGCGAACCCGGACCTCGAGGAGTCCTCAATCGCAGTCGAATGCGACGGGCGTCTGCGAGAGGTCCGCATTTGCCTTAGCAAAGATCTAAGATTTCGCGCCTGTCCGGAGATCGTCGAACATAGCTGTCACCGCGAGGCGATCGTCGTGCCGCCGATAGAGGGTGACCGTTGATGATGAGTGAGCAAGCGCCGGCGATGCGTTTCGCGCTGGGCGCCATGGGGGCCCGATGATGCTCGCAAAACCCGCTGGGGCCGAAAGGCCCCAGATCCCATCGACTAAGAGATTGGATTGCAAAGGCTCTGCCTTTGCTGGGGTCCAGGGGCAAAGCCCCTGGCCTTCTTTCGTTGCTTTACGAACGACCGACTTCAACGTTTTTCCGCAGCCTGCTAGATGGCTTGCTTTCAAGCCATCGGAATAGCTGCTGACCGGCGCGAGCCGGAATGAGCTGGCAAAACACATACATCGTAATCATCCGCCGCTCATTCCGAACTCCCTCCGGATAGCATGCGAGTGCTCCCCAATCTCCGGCACGCGACCCAGCCTGCGCGCCCCATCGCTTTCCAGAACTGGCGGTGCCGCGATCGAAACCGGCCCATTCGGCGTCATCACCTCCGCCCGACGCAGCGCCGGATGCCTGGCAAGATCCGCCACAGTATTGACAAATCCGTAGGCCGTATTCGCGGCCCGCAACTTCCCCGCCGCCTGTTCGCGGGTCAGCCGCGCCACGTGCTGGGCGATATGCGCATCCACCATCGCACGATTGGCAACCCGGATGACGTTCGTCTCAAACCCAGGCCGCTTCGGCAAATCGGGCTCCTCAAGGAATCGCGCACAAAAATCTGCCCATTCCCGCTCGTTCTGAATAGAAATCAGGACCAACGCCCCATCCGCGGTGGGAAACGCCCCATACGGACAAATCGAGGGATGCGCGAGGCCCACCCGCTCCGGTGCTCGCCCGGTCCCTTCCAGAAACAAGAGCGGCACATTCATCCAATCAGCCATGCCATCGAACAGGCTCACTTTGAGCCCCTTGCCCCGGCCGGTTTTGCCCCGCTCGAGCAGCACCTCCAGCACACCCGAATGGGCCGCCATGCCGCAAGCGATATCGCAGACCGAGACCCCCACCCGGCCGGGTCCAGCCGGGTGGCCGGTGATCATGGCCAGCCCACTTTCCGCCTGCACCAGCAGATCGTAGGCCTTCATCCGCGCGTATTCGCCCTTATCGCCGTACCCCGAGATATCCACCGTAATCAGGCGCGGGTTCCGTTCACGCAGCGCATCCGAGCCAAATCCGGACCGCGCCGCTGCCCCAGGCGCCAAATTCTGGATAAAGACGTCGGCCTGGGCGATGATCCGGTACAGCAACGCGGCGTCAGCCGGGTTTTTGATATCCGCAACCAGGCTCTGCTTGCCCCGGTTCAGCCAGACGAAGTAGCTCGAATACCCGGCCGCCGCATGGTCGTAATTCCGCGCGAAATCACCCTCAGGCCGCTCCACCTTGATTACGCGA
>JAFAHH010001055.1 GCA_019237355.1 Acetobacteraceae bacterium
CGGCGATCTGCTCCGGCGGAACCGGTTGGTGACGAGGCGAGGTTACGCCGTAGCTTCGCCATGCCAGCAATCCACCGCTCGTAATTTTCCGTCTTGCGCCGCATATAGTCCGCTACCTGCGGATGCGGCAGGATCAGAAAGGTCTCGCGCGCCAGCCCCTCAACCGCGGCATCGGCGACTTGCTCTGGTGTGAGTACGCCATCGACGTTCTGCGCTCCCCCGCCGATGTCGCGCAGCATTGGCGTCTGAACGCCCTGTGGACAAAGAATGGAAACACGGATGCCCTGGTCACGGTGCGTAATGGCAAGGCTCTCCGCAAATCCCACCGCCGCATGTTTGGTCGTGGAATAGATGCTGTTGCCGATTTGTGAGAGCAGGCCAGCGGCTGACACCGTATTCAGGAAATACCCTCCGCCCCGCGCCACCATTCGCGGCACGAGTGCCCGGGCCGCGTAGACATGCGCCATGACATTCAGGGTCCAGGCCTGGTTCCAGCTCTCGTTCGCACCCGACGCCGCCTGATCCGGGTCCACCCCGCCGGGAAAGATTCCTGCATTGGAGCAAAATAACCCAATTGGCCCCGCGCGCTTCTCGGTCTCTTCAATCACCCGCCGCAGCTCGGCCTCGATGCGGACGTCGCAGCCAAAAGCAATACCACCGAGCTCACGTGCGGCCTGCTCCGCCGCCGTTTCCTTGAGATCGACAACGACAACCGCCCGGGCGCCTTCCCGGCGAAACCGATCACATAACGCGCGCCCGATCCCCTGGGCGCCCCCGGTTACGACCACAACCTGGTCTCGGACCTTCATCCGCTCCCTCCCAGCCCGCTTCTGCGGCTAGCTTTTGCACCCCGCACGCTCCGCGCTACTCTGCATCGAACCGGGAGAGGCGACCATGGCCGGGCTCTATTTCGAGGAACTGACCGAAGGCAGAGTGGTCGATGCGGAATGGACGCGCACCATCACCGAAGCCGACAACGTTCTGTTCACCTCAATGACCATGAACGTCGCCAAACTGCATCTCGACGCCGAATACATGAAGGGAACGGAATTTGGCCGGCCGCTCGTCAATTCGTTACTCACTCTCGGGCTGATGATTGGGATGAGCGTACATAATACGACCGTCGGCACTACGGTCGCTAATCTCGGTATGAACGATGTTCGCTTCCCGGCCCCTGTGTTCGCGGGCGATACGATCCATGTGAAAACGACGGTGTTGAGCGCCCGGCCGAGCAAGTCGCGCCCGGATGCCGGCATCGTCACATTTCGGCACGAAGCGTTCAACCAGCGTCAGCAGCTCGTAGCCACCTGTGAGCGCGCAGCCCTGATGCTGCGCCGGGAGCCAGCGGCATGAAGCTACGAACCCTGCTTTTTGCGCCCGGGGACTCGCAGCGTAAGGCCGAGAAGGCGCTGGCTTCCCAGGCGGATGGGGTCATCATCGATTTGGAGGACAGCGTCGCCCCGTCTGGAAAGGAGGCGGCTCGGGCTGCCACCGCCGCGATGCTGCCTCAGATTACCCGGCCGGGTCTGGTGGTCCGGGTCAATCCGCGCGAAACGCAATGGCACTTGGCAGACCTCGCCGCCGTCGTCCCCGGCCGGCCAGCCGCGATCCTGCTGCCGAAATGCACCGGCCGGCACGATCTCGAAGTGCTCGATCACCACCTTGAAGCGCTCGAGGTTGCCTCTGGTCATCCACCTGGCTCGATTGGGGTGCTGGCATTGGTTACGGAAACCGCTGCTTCCCTGCATGCCCTCGACTACCGCGGCGCCCCTGCGCGGCTGCTGGCGCTCTGCTTCGGCGCCGAGGACCTCTCCGCCGATTTGGGCATCGATCCGCGGCTGCCGGACGGCACTTATACCGCCCCGGTTGAGGCTGCCCGGGCTGCCGTGTTGGTGGCTGCTGCAGCCGCCGGCATCCCGGCGGTTGACACACCCTGGCCCGATCCGAAGGACCCGGCGGGGCTTGCCCGGGAATCCGAACGGGCTGCGCAAGATGGATTTGCGGGCAAGCTCTGTATCCATCCGGCGCAAATCGACCCAGTCAACGCCGCTTTTACCCCGGCCCCAGACCGCATCCGCTGGGCCCGCGCCGTGCTCGGCGCCGCGGCCGCGAATCCCGGCTCCGGCGTGTTCGCGTTGGAAGGCAAAATGATCGACCGGCCGCACCTCAAGCTTGCTGAGCGTATTCTCGCGAGCGCCGATTGACGCCGCGGGAGGAAATCCTCGCCGACGACGGGCGCCGGCATGGTTTCTTCCGGCTAGCGCTTCCCCTCCTGGCCATCGCCTTCATTGGCTTCCTCACTGTCGGGATTCCCCTTCCCATTCTGCCCATCCAGGTGCACGAGGCGCTCGGCTTCGGCACCGTTACGGTCGGCATCACCATAGGGCTGCAATCATTGGCAACGGTTGCTACCCGCCAATACGCCGGAAGGCTTTGCGATTCCCAGGGTCCCAGGGCCGCGGTGCTGCTCGGCCTGCCGGTTGGCTCGCTGGCCGGAGCCACTTACTTGGTGGCGGCCCTCGCTCCCGGCGGGCGCATCGCCGGCCTGGCGATTTTATTGGCAGGACGCGTCCTGCTCGGGATCAGCGAAAGCCTGTTCCTAACCGGAACCCTGACCTGGGGGATCGGCCGGGTGGGACCCCAGCATACAGGGCGCATGATGGCGTGGCAGGGCATTGCGATCTACGCTGCCTTGGGCCTGGGCGCGCCGATGGGCATCGCCGGGCTGCATAATCTCGGATTCAGCGGCGTTGCCGTGATTGCAATGCTGCTCCCTCTCGCGGCGTTGAGCATAGGTTTCGCACTTCCGGCTGTGGCGCCCGTCCCCGGCAGGCGTTCGTCATTCCTCGGAATGCTAAGCCAGGTTTGGCAAGCCGGGCTCGCTTTGGCGCTCGCCACGACCGGGTTCGGCGCGATCGCCTCGTTCCTCGCCCTCTACTACAGCGTCCGCGGCTGGCCGGGCGCCGGGCTTGGCTTTGCGGCCTTCGCGCTGGGCTACATCATCGTGCGCCTATTTTTTGCAGGCTTGCCAGACCGGCTCGGCGGGATCGCGGTCACGGTTGTTTCCTTGCTTATTGAAATGCTAGGCCAGGTTATATTGTGGCTTGCGGGTAGGGCGGGCTGGGCTCTCACCGGTGCCTTCCTGAGCGGTGCCGGATATTCGCTTATCTTTCCCGCCCTGGGCGTGGAGGTGATGCGGCGGGTTTCGCCGCAAAACCGCGGTCTCGCCGTTGGGGCCTATATCGCTTTTTTCGATATCGGCTTCGCGCTGGCCGGGCCTGTTACGGGTGCCATTGCGGCTTGGTTTGGCTATCCCGCAGCGTTTCTCGCGGGCGCCCTTGCGGCTGGCGCGGCAATCGGCTTGGCATTGTCGGCCGCCACGGGCAATAGATTGAAAGCAGGCCCGTACTAGGTGGACCGCCAAACAATAACAGTCTAGCATGATTGCAGGTTCCGAAATCAAAGAGCCGGAGGGAGCGTGGCAATGAACAAGCCGACCGACCGGTCGCGAGTGTTGGCGTGCCGCCGTGATGTGTTATGCGCGGGATCGGCCGCCGCACTCGCGACCTTTGTTACCCCAGCACAGGCTGAGGATGATGACGAAGAGCGCTCGAAACGGCCGCACCCGGGCGATGTTCTCGTCTTTTCAACCGGTGATCGCCAAGGCCAGGTGGCTGCACCGAAAGACGTCGAGATCAACGACAATCCCGTAATCGTCTGGCCCGCCGACCCGAAAACTAAGACACCGCGCGACGGCTCGCGGTTCAATCAGGTTTTGCTCGTAAAGGTTGATGCGGGTTCCCTGCCAGAGTCAGCGCCTGACCGTTCGGCTGATGGCGTGTTTGCCTATTCCGCCGTTTGCACCCATCAGCAGTGTACGGTTGTCGGCTGGCGGGACGAGAAACATACCTTGTACTGTCCGTGCCATGAGTCGGAATTCGATCCCGTGACAGGTAAGAATGTGTTCGGGCCCGCAACCAGGCCGCTCGCTCAGCTTCCGCTGAAAATGGAGGGCGGCACGATGGTCGTTTCCCATACATTCATCGGCAAGCTCGGCGCGCCGGTGGCGACCTGAGTCTCACCGGCTTACCGCGCGGCCGGATGAGCCGCAATCCAACCAAGGAGGACGTCTGAAATGCAGCGAACCGCGTTGACAAAGGCATTGGCGCTTGTTGCTGGGCTGCTCTGCAGTACCGCGCTTACGCCAGCCAAGGCCGGCGACGTCCAGAACTACAGTCCCGTCACGCAGCAACGACTGGAAAATCCCGAGCCCGGCAATTGACTGCTCTATCGCCGCACGTACGACGGCCATTTGTTCAGCCCGCTGAACCAGATAAACAATACCAACGTTAAAGATCTGGTTCCCGTGTGGACGTTTTCCACCGGCGTGAATGAAGGCCATGAAGCCCCGCCGATGGTCAATAACGGGGTCATGTTCATCACTACGCCGCAGGGACAGGTCATTGCACTTGATGCCAAATCAGGCGAGCTGATCTGGCGTTACAAGCATCCCCTGCCGGAGGATCTGTTTCAACTGCATCCCACCAATCGTGGCGTGGCATTCTGGCAGGACCGGCTGTTCCTCACGACCACCGATGACATGCTGGTGACACTCGACGCCAAAACCGGCAAAGAGCTT
>JAFAHH010001094.1 GCA_019237355.1 Acetobacteraceae bacterium
ACGGAGGTGATCGTGGGCCCGGCGAGGGCCGCCGCCACAAGGATACCGACAATTGCTCCGCAGCAGCCGTCGACCACCATGACCTGTTCCGCGGTCCCGGCTCGGCGCGTTTGCCGTACCGTGCGCACGAGAGCGATCCCGAACCAGAGCAGCCCGGCAACGCCGGGAACCCCGAGGCTCGCTAACAGCCCGGGGCCGAGGCTTGAGGAGCGATTGCTGCCCCAGCCAACCCCGAGCCCATACGTATCGATCGCTGCCTGGATGCTGTCCAAGTCAGCCGTTGTCCGGTCCTGGTAGGAGGTGCTGTCCTGCTTATCGGCCGTCTCAACGAACACCTGCTGCACACCCGTGAGTATGGAAGGCGCGAATGCTGCCGCGGTTACGCCCGCCATGCCGACCAGCAGCGCCGCCGGAACCGCGAATTTCATCAATGAGGCGAGCAGGCGACGCGAGCCGGACAGAGACGCATAAGCGACAATCCCGATCCCCGCGATGATGAGCGTCGCGACACCGGTGGCAGAAGTGGAGATAACGACGCCTGCCAGACCGGTCGCGAATAGCAGCTTCAGCACGCGTTTCCGGTGCCCCTGCAGGATCAGCCAGCCTGTGCAGCAGACCACAGCAGCCATGTTGCCGCCAAGCGCCGACGGCTCCGAGAACGGTCCATTGATCCGAGGAATCCCTGAGCCGATAGTCTGCTCGGTCAGAATCGCCCATCCGGGATTAGAGTAGAAGAAGTCATCCGGAAAAGGCACGTGAGCGACGCGGCTTCCCAACTGCCAGAGCGCGACTCCTGCTGCGGCGAACGCACCGATGAAGTAACTATACAGAAGCGGGCGGAGGCGAAGTCGCGATTTCGTCGTAAACAGGGCCACGGCGAACAGCACCGCCGCGTTCACCAACAGATAGAGAACCTGGTTGAGGTTCGCGTCGGTTGGATGCAGCCGCGTCAGCACGAACGGCGGAGACGACTTTTGCGGCCACACATAGACCTGGTCTTCGAACAGCCGCGGCATGATGAAAGAGCTGACGACGGCCCACACGGTCACCAGCAGAAACGGCGTCACCAGGCGCCATACCTCGCGCGCGCCCGGATACCGCGCACCGAGCATGAGCTGCAGGACGACATAGGCCACAAACGCGCATGCCGGGACCAGACCGGGCTGCAGACCGAAACTTCCCAAGACGAGAGCCGCGGCCGCTTCGAAAACGGAGACGACCGCGAGAAGCTGCAGCAGCCGAATCGGACGGAGGGCCCAGATGAGGCAGAGCGGCAAGACCAGGAGTGAGAATGCGGTCAGATGCATGGAAGGCCGACTATAGCGTATTCCGGTTGCCTGTCGCCGCTCTCAGAAGCGCGCGCCCAAAGATTGGTGGAAGCTTGATGCAATCGAGCCGCCTGTGACACGCCGAGGCACCCAGGACCGGGGATGAATCCGCGCAAGCTCTACACTAGCTGGTATAATCTTCCCGGAGCTGACCAGGGATGACTACGGCTTCCGGGTGTTCAGCGCATTCATGGGTAGGCGAGCTGTTTTGGCATCGTTCCGGCTCAGATCTGGGCGCGGCCAGGGTCGGGCATGGCTTCGCATTCCAACGAATATGGGCGAGAGCGGCCTTTCGCTCCAACGAGGTGAGGGTCGGCTCTGGCCTGTTCATCAATTTAGGATCCTATCACGCCGGAGCGAGATGTTCTAGCTTTGAAATGAGGTTCGCATGGGCAAATACGACCGAGCGATCACCGGGACACGCGAGATTGGTCCCTAGATTGCCAACGGGAACACAGCTCCGATGGTCTTCATGCCGAGGCGGCAGCCCGGCGGGGGCTGGGAAGTCGGTGTCGAGCATTCCCCCGGGGCTCGCCGCGCCGGCTGGGTGGCCGTGACGAGCGCCAGGATCCTGCCTCGCTCTGCCTCAAAAGGCGCCGCTGCGTCTGAGAACGGCAGGCACGGTCTCGAATAGGATTTTGATATCCTTACCCACAGAGCGGCTACTGACATACTCGACATCCATCTCGATGCGCGCGGCGTACGAGGTGTTGCTTCGTCCCCGGACCTGCCAAAGCCCTGTCAGACCGGGTCGTACGGCATAGTAGTAATCGATGTAGGAACCGTAACGTTCGGCCTCGGACTGGACGATTGGGCGGGGCCCGACCAGGCTCATCTCACCCACTAGGATGTTCCAGAGTTGAGGAAGCTCATCGAGGCTCGTCTTACGCAGGAACTTGCCGAGACGCGTGATCCTCGGGTCGTTACGCAGCTTCTGTGTCGTAGCCCACTCACGGGCAGCGGCGGGATCGCGCGCCAAGAGGTCGGATAAGACCTCAGCCGCGTTCGGGACCATGGTTCTGAACTTGAGGCAGCGAAAGGCCCGCCCGCCGAAACCAAGTCTTTCGTGCCCAAACAGCACCGGCCCGCCTCCCATTGCCACGAGCGCGGCGATGAGCAGCATGATAGGGCTGAGCAACACGATCATAGCGAGCGCTCCAGCGGCATCGACCGCGCGCTTGACGGCACGGGATCCCATCAGGCCCGCGCCAACTTGGCGACGACCTATGCCCGCAAGTAAATCGCCTGTACCTGGGAGTAAGAGGCTATCGCCTTTACCGGAAAGTAACAGAAGACCGCCATCATCGTTCGCACTGAACTGTGGCTCCGGAACCGGTGATCCGAGCCAATCCGGGAGGACCGGCACGGTGGTCGCGGCATCGTGGTTCGTCAACGACTCGCTCCAAAACTGCTTACCAGGCCAGCGGTGCGACGAGGAGTGCGGCAACCGCTCATCCCCGCAACTCTCAAGGGCATCATGCCTAGGTTATTTTCAATCGATACTGGCCGTGTGCGAGGTCCGAGTAGCAAAATCCTGCATCGCACGTCCAACTACTGCCGCTAGAGTTACATACCCTTGGCTACAACCGGCGGCCTGCACGAGCGGCGCGACTGAGGCTGCGTTTTCCCGCGCATAGTCATTAACCGCTGGATATTTCGCTGGATTTTCCGCTTTGAAAAACTATGTAACAATCGCGGCGGAAGCGGAACGTACCGAATTGGCCCCAAATATCACACGAATGTCAATGCCGCCGACATTGCGACCGCCCTAGTTGTCGGGCATGTCACCTGCCTATCCTATGCTAAGTGGGATGTGCGAGCCGCCCGATGTCATGTCGATGGCTTTGGCCATCTCACTCCCAAGATCACGCTCCGCCGGGATGCGCGATGCTGCGATAGCCATCATGGGCAATAAGGCTATCGTGCACGCGGCCCAAATGGCGACCACCAAGGACCAGGGCAGCGCAATCACAAGCGCAAGAAGACTCATCACAGACGCGGCAGTAGCCAGCATAACTCCGCGTCCAGCCGAAAGGCCTCGATACACATCGACGGTCTGAGGATGATCACGGGGCTCGCTTGAGGTTTGGGCAGTAGATGGCATCCCGTGTGCGTCCGATGAGATTTCGCG
>JAFAHH010001111.1 GCA_019237355.1 Acetobacteraceae bacterium
CCGATCTTGCCGGCTATTCGCCTGATGAGCTCGTTCCGTTGATCCAGATGGCTTTTGGAGCCGTAAGCTCGGACAGGGCAGACATGCTAGCGCAACGTGGGACATGCCTCCTGTACGGGCCTGGTGAACGGATCGTGCTTCCTGACCGATTGGAAGGGTGGCGCTTTTTTCTGCTTCAGGGTGAGGCGGATCTTCAGCTTGGCACGCGGTTCTGTGAAAGCGCCGGCACTTCTCGGCACGGCAGGGCTGATATTATTCGGTACATTACTGATCAATTAACAATGCGGATCGGCCCTTATGCCGAGCTCGCTGTTGCTCACACTGCTCGAGCCACAGCAGACCTCAATGATCTGTGCGCAAAGGTGGCGCTTGAGATACCAGATGAGGGTTCGCGAACTGAGTTCCTCCAAGCTGTGCAGGTAGGCAAGACCAGCACCTATGGTCCTGGGTTCCAGTTCGCGGCTCGACGCGATGCGGCCGGCACTCTTGTATCGGACTGTTGGCTTCGGCCGCGCCAGGAGCTCCTGGTACTTGCGGTGCCGCCGGAACTCACTCGAGACTTGAGCTTGAGTGCAGGGTAACACCCAATCGCGTGCACCTGACCTGATCGGACCGACGTGGAAAGTAACGAGATCATGGATAACATACCCGATATTAGGCGAGTCGTCAGTCGGCTCCTTGTATCCGTGTTCGCGCTTTCGCTTCTCGCAGGCTCCGCCGGTTTCTATCTTCTACTTTATGATCAGGCGATTCGCACGGCTGAGCAGGAGGCACGGATGATGCTGGTCGCAACCGATTCGGTCAGCGGATATACCGAGAGCCATATTCTGCCGATCGTCACCGCTTTGGACAATGGCCGGTTCCATCGGGAGGCGGTTCCGTTCTTTGCCGCTCACACGGTGTTCCAGTCGGTTAGTGATAGAGCCAGGTACTACACTTTTCGCAATCCGACACTGAACCCGTCCAACCCGAATGACAGTCCTGAGCCGTTTGATGTGGAGGTGATCCGACGGTTCCGGCAAAGTCCGGAGCTGAACGAGATCTCCGGGGTCCGCAACACCGGGCAGGAAAACTTGTTCTATTTGGCGCGCCCGATCCGTATTACCGACCAGGGATGCCTGACATGCCACAGCACGCCAGAGCGAGCGCCGACTGGCATGGTTGCCCAATATGGCACAACGAACGGCTTCGGTTGGACCCTGGGCGAGATTGTCGGGGCACAGATGCTTACAGTCCCGTTGACAGAGCAGTTGCGGGACACGTTGCAACTGGTCGCAGTCCTCGCGGCTGGGCTGCTGCTGGTTTTTGTGGTGGCCTATCTATCGTTGTGGGCACCGCTGACCGCAAAGGTGGTGCGGCCGCTTTTAGCCCTGAGGCGCTCGGCGGAGGCCGCAAGCCTTACCGGAGCGGCTCCGATACACATACCTGAAGGCGGGGTGCGGGAAATTGGTGAACTAAGTGTCGCCCTGGAGCGACTCCGCGTTAGTCTCGCAAAGGCGCTCTCCGCGGCTAGAGGCGAGGGCGACGCTCTCGACGAAATGGTGACGCAGGCCACGGCAAAAAGCCCCGATGGTCGCTTCAGCAACGCGGCCGCGGTTGCGCAGGCGCTGACGAAAGCCGAGGCAGTAGCAGGCGAGACTCAGATTGCAAATGCACGAATAAACATTTCGGCGAAGGCGCGAGCTGCGTGGCCGATCGTGCGAGCAGCTTGGGTGAGCTTACTTTTACCTCATTGGCTGCGGTCCTGGAGGGTTGGACTTGTAGCGGCTGGAGTTCTGATCTTGGGTGAAGGCGGCGTGTGGTTCGTATCGCATCATCACGTCCGCCCTGGAGACAAACCCGCTCTCGAAGCGTCCGTCAATAACCGCGTGAGCCCGGCAGAGGGATCCGGCGAGACCTCTAAGCCGCCACTGCTGGATCAGCAGGCCCGGCCCGCCACAATCGAGCCCCAACGAGACACGGCGTCCGTTGCAGCTCCAGAGCCTCCGTCATCGGCGCCCTCCGGCACGGCGACACAACCTTCGGCATCGGCGGCTCCGAGCGGACCACCTCCCTCACCTCATGGTACGAAGCCGCCAAGGCCTGGCGGCGACTCCTCCGCTGCAGCCGAAACCAAAACTCCGGGTGATTCCCAGGCTGCGGATGGGGATGGCTCCGCCCCACTCTCTTCAGAAACCCCGGCCAAAAAGGACCCTGCGCTTCAAGGCTTCTCTGCCGGGCCGTATCCAGGTGAACCTGCTTACAGGACGCCATTGCGGCGAAACAATCGAGAACACTCTTCGCCCTGTAACCCCGAGATGCTTAAGGCGGGGTGGCGTTGCTGAACGAGCTGCTCGAAACAGATCGCCGTAGGGGCAGATCGAGGAGGAAGAGCGCCTGCCAGCTGGGAACCGTCCGATTTCGGCGCGGGCTCGAGGGGCACGGAAATCCCGCCCATGTGGGCAACGGAT
>JAFAHH010000244.1 GCA_019237355.1 Acetobacteraceae bacterium
CTAATCGATCCCAGCGCCTTGCCGCCGCTTCAGCCCAGCCAAAACCAACCAGTCAGATCCTCTGTGCAGCGGTACTAGCAACTCTCCATGCTAAACCTGTTGCGATCTATTGGTCATTGCGCGTAGGCCGATCGCCCTCCGCATCAGCGGCCCGTTCGCACATATACTTGCCGTGCTTGGTCTTGCCAAACCAACGCTCGCCCTGAAAGTGATAGACGCCGCTGCGGTGTTGACCCACACGACTTTGTCCCCAGGGCAAGACATGTCTGCTGATCCGGTAATACGGGCGGCCTTCCCCTGTACGGGCGCAGGTCGCGTAGGTGTTTGCGGCATCCACTGGCTTGGGGCGGCCGGGCCCGGGGCGACTCCGGGCTGCGTAGAAAGCTGGTTTGTTGGCTGCGCAAATGCTGTGCTGCTCAGAACGAAGATCAGAAGGGTGGCTATGACGGTGCGCTTAAGCTTTCCGATCATCGTTTGCTCCTTTGGTTCCTATCCCATCAGCCACTGTCCCTAGCAGGTTACTGCTGACTGGGTCTTGCGGATGGGGTGCCTGCAGCCGAGTGGGCC
Source organism: Acetobacteraceae bacterium (assembly GCA_019237355.1). Classification (GTDB taxonomy): domain Bacteria; phylum Pseudomonadota; class Alphaproteobacteria; order Acetobacterales; family Acetobacteraceae; genus JAFAHH01. The sequence continues at coordinate 568 of JAFAHH010000244.1, forward strand.
GCCTAGCCGTACAACCATGGACCGAGCATCGCTTGGCTCTGTCCACCTGATCGATAACATGAAAGACCGCCACGTCCCGTTCGCGCAGGTATTCCTCAATCTGCGCCTGCACATCCGCCCATACGGCCTCTTGCTCTCGCAACTTGGCGAGCCACAAGAAGGCACGGTCGCAAGTCGGCTGATTGGAAGCAAATGTAAGGTTCGTTTCGTCGAAGCAGCCTGGAAGGTCGGGGTCATACGTCATGGCGCGATGATAGCGCCGGGCGGCTACAACCGCGAGCTTGACAGCTGATGCTCAACGAGGAGTCTCTCCAACTGAGACATTACATGCGACACTGCTGGAGTGCCGTCCCAGCCAAAAGCATCTAACGGCAGTTCATTTTGGCACGTTCACCCAGCAATTTGCTAGGCCGCCTGGGTCGCCTCAGGCGCAAGGACTCAATCAACAGGAGTCGCGGGGGCCTTCTCCCGCGGAACACGGGCTCGGCCGAACAGCGTAGAGGGGATTCCATGCGAGTGATTAGCACGGCCAGCCAGGCCTTCGTCGCGCGCACGCCCGAGGACGTGTTCCGCTTCGTCACGACCCCGGATAACTGGGTCGACAGTCACCCGGTGACCGCCGCCGTCCGAGGAAACACATACGATACCGCCGGAGCCGGCGTCCAATGGATCGAGGTGATTAAGCCGAATCCAGAAACCCCGGCCTTTGAGGTGGAATGGTCGGCTACGATCGCGGCGCCGGGGCGTCTCTGGATCATAGAGACCGATAGGCTCGCCTTTGCGGGGTTGCGCTGCCGGATCGCGTATACGTTCCTCAACGAGGACGTTGGCACCCGATTTCATCGGGATATGGCGTGCCTGCTGAATGACGAGGTCCAACTCGATCCGGCGATCGCAGCCGCCCTTGCGAACCCCGCCCCACACGACACCTATCTCGCCAGGGTGAAGGAAAAGCTCGAGCGCTGATCCAGTGCTGCCCCAACGTACCTGATACTTGCGATGCATAAGCCGCGAGTATGGGACTGTTTCGGCGGGTCCCGTCGAACGTCGTAAATGTCCAGCACCAGGGCGGGATTCGGCCAGCGAGGTAGCTCCACCCCCCAAGAATGGACGGGCCGGAGGCGAATCGCTCCCGGATCGGTCTCAGAATGGACTTGTAAAGAGCGGTTTGGTCGCGCCACAATTGCGAAAGCACGTCAGGCCCGGAACCGGGCTGAGAGCTGCAAACCAGCAGCCTTCGTGCGCGCCGGGCCGGGCCGGAATTGGTTTCGGGAGCGGCCGGATCAGACAGCAACCCATCGATGAAGACCATCCTCCAGAGGCGTGGTGGATCAACGCGTCAGCCGATCGCGCCTGGTCAGGGAGGACCGCGAGCAGGATATCGAGCTGCTGGCCCGCTCGCGCCGGCAGATCGAATCCCGGCTCCTCCTCGCGATGCCGGCCTTGCGATTGGGGCCACTGCCGCCTGACAAAGACCGCTAACGCCAGCGCCTGGCAAACACCCCGGTCACCACGACCTCGTGCCCAGTCTCGCAACACCCGCTGCTTCGCGGCAGCTCCAACAACGGCTCATCGGCATGTCCGGCGCGGTCAGGGGCGGGAAAATCCAACCGCGCATAGGCTATGGAATCACCTCGACCGTGCCGTGCATACCGAAGAAGCTGTGAAGGAAATGGGTGCATTTTAGCGGGTACGTTCCGGGCTTAAGGGGAACCACCACGATTTCGACAGTCTGATGTGCACCCACAGCCACATCACCGTTAGGCGGTGCCGAGGAGCCGGGTAGAGTGCTGCTGGCCGCAAAAAACGCGGGAGCACTGAAATCGTGGCCGCCCCTGCTCTCGTTTAGGAAGCGGAACCGGACTGGCACACCCGCCTTTAACCGCAGATATTCCGGATCGAAGGCAAAGTTCGACATCCGGACTGTGATTGTCTCGCTCACGCCGGCCGGAGCGGGGGCCTGTTGGGCTCTGCCTGATGGTGGTGCCGAAAATGCGGCCAGCACGATGACTGAACCGCATGCAAAGATCCTCATGGTTTTCTCCAGGGCATGGCCGTCTATCTGATCTGGCCGAGAAGGAAGCAGCGCCGCAATAGACCTGCGCCTCAGACAAAAAGCGCGAGCGGGTCCGCCGCTCCGTTACGACGATGACCCCATGCCTCAACTCCCCGTCACTGCTCACACCGGAGTGGCAAATCGAGCAGCGGCGTGTCGCCATGCCCGGTATGAATCAGCGCCGCAAGGTCTACTGGCGAGCGGTTCGAGCGGTGCCGGGCACAGAGCGCTGACGCTAATGTTCGCAGCCAGATCGTTCGCGGTTTATCAGCAGTGCGTCTGGGCGGGCCGTATGCTTGGCGAGAACGTAGCAGGAACTCTGTAATTAAAAAGGACAGCCGCCTCCCGGGCTCAGGCCGCGTCCTTCAGCTCAGCCTCTCCTCCTTGCCCACGTCACATTGGCCGCGCGCATCCCACGCGGTGATGAAGTAATCGTCCCATCCGCCCTGGTCGAAGTGGTGGAGGAGCAGATCGGCGCCCTCGGTCCACGTCACATCCAGCACGATCCGACCGAACGAAAGCGTCATGCGATGCGTCTTGCCGCTTGACCGCAGTGTGGCAGCCCACGGCGGGTCGGCCCACTGGATCAAGCCGGTGCCATGATCGAGACCCTGCTCGGCCACCACGGGCAGAAGCATGGTCGTGATGCGCCGGGCGCGTGAGCAGTCCATTGAGCGTCCTGTTCTGTGTTCAGGCCTAACGGGCCTGTCAGTTCCCGAGTAGTATCAGTTCGTTAATCCCGCCTTTCCTCGGCTTGAGCGGTGGGCCGAACCGCGCCTGCCGGATCGCCTCCGATCTTCGCGCATGGCTGCGGAGCGATAACCGGATCAGGACGCTTTACCTGGTCATCGTCGTCGATCGGGACCGCGCGTCGCGCGCCGAGATCGTTGAGAAGCTGCCCGAGGACAGCACGACGTTGTGGTTGATCCACATCAACAAAGCCCGCCGCGCCGCGCGTCAGGCGATCTCCGCACAGCTCGAGAATGAATGAAGATCCTGCCCCCGGCCTCAGACGCGCCGTGGCGCCGCGCATCGTCTTCGGGGGGATGGGGTCACAATGATCCTAGGGAGTGCAGGGCAATGAGCTGCGCGACTTGTTGTGTCACGCTGCTGGTTATTTCCTTTCGGTGCAACGATCATCAGCGGAATTCTTGCGCAGAGATCCTCCTTCAGCGGCGAGGCCGCACCCTACCCATCCGCGAAGAGACTAATTGCAAGAGAGCAGCGGTCACTCCGCTACAAGCCCGAAGACGATCAAGGTGCCCCAGGCGCGGGTGATCGTCACCACCCCGCTCAGGTGGTCGGCAATCGCTCGATCATGGCGCGAACCTTGGCGCCTAGCGTGTCGAGGGCGAAGGGTTTCGTCAGCAGATCGAGGAAGCCGCCTCGGAAGGTAGCGTCCTCAGCCTACCCGGTGACGAAAAGCACCTTCAGATCGGGCAGCGAGGTGCAAGCGATTTCCGCCAGCTTGCGGCTATAGGGTCTCCCCCCGTGTGATCGCCGCCAAAAACATTAAAGAAATAACCGATCACGCGACGTCACGACGCACGCCGGGTAACGCACACCGTGACACGCCCTGGGCGCTCACCGCG
>JAFAHH010000297.1 GCA_019237355.1 Acetobacteraceae bacterium
CAGTGCTCGTTCTGCACAATTATCAACGTGCAGGGGCGCAAGTCACGCTTCCGATCGGCGGATGACGTCGAGGACCTGGTGCGCCAGAACTGGGAGCAGGGCATTCACAAGTTCTTCATTACCGACGACAATTTCGCCCGCAACAAGGGATGGGAGGCAATCTTCGATCGTCTGATCGAGCTGCGAGAAGAACACGGCATCCCACTCGGGCTGATGATCCAGGTCGATACCCTTTGCCACAAGATTCCACGGTTCGTGGAGAAAGCGAAGCGCGCTGGCGTCACGCGGGTGTTCATCGGGCTGGAGAGCGTCAATCCAGCAAACCTCGTTGCGGCCAAGAAGCGCCAGAACAAGATCACTGAGTATCGCAAGATGCTGCTCGCCTGGAAGGTGCACGGCATTATCACGCTCGCCGGATACATCCTCGGTTTCCCGGGCGACACGCCCGAGACGATCCGGCGCGATATCGAGATTATCAAGAGGGAACTGGCGGTCGATGTGCTCGAGTTCTTCTGCCTGACCCCGCTTCCCGGGTCGGAGGATCACCAGATCCTCTGGAAAAGCGGGGCCGCAATGGACCCAGACCTCAACAAGTACGACGCGGAACATGTCTGTGCCGCCCATCCAAGGATGAGCGCCGAGGAATGGGAAGCAGTCTACCGCGAGGCTTGGTTGCTCTATTACACACCGGAACACATAGAAACGCTGATGCGCCGGGCGGCGGCAACCGGTGTTCCAATGCGCAGCTTAGCCACGGTGCTGCTGGCATTCTCGCTGGCGGTGCGGCTGGAGAATGTCCATCCACTCCAGAGCGGGATACTACGTCTTAAGCACCCCTCAGAGCGCCGCCCCGGTCTTCCGCGTGTGAACCCTTGGGTCTTTTGGCCGCGCTTCGCTTGGCAAACCCTGCGCAAGCACGCTATTCTCGTGCGCGCGATATGGCACTTTGTGCAGCTGAAGAGAGCCATCGAGCGCGATCCTGGTGCGCACGCCTATATGGACCAGGCACTGGCCCCTGTCCACGACGATGAGGACGCGGCACGTGTACTCCTGACGGGGACCTGTGGTGCCAGCTAGCGCCGCTCTCGCGTGTATCACACCATGGCAGCCACATGTCTCGTTAGCGCGCTAATGAAGTTGACTTTTAATGCGCCGGTTTTCCATGAGCGTCGCTTTGTAAGCCGAGCGCTTGCTTCCGGGGCTGTAGTTTGCGAGCATGCTATGTTAGTCATCATTTGCTACATCTCAGATCTTACCATCTCCCGGGTACTCGCTAGTGGATATCGTGCTTGGTAAGGGTCGGCTTGAGGCGCTGTGCCTGGAGAGAGCAAGCTGTCTGCTCGACTTCCCAAATCGCCGGAGCCGATCATGCCTCTCGCTGCCCTGCTTGCAGTGTTCCTCTTCGCGCACCTGGCCGGGTGGCAGGCCGGGGCCGAGAGCCTCAAGCCGGGCGCCGGCCCCGAGGCGCAGAACATGGCGCTCCTCGGCGAGAACGACCTGCAAGGCCGCAGCGCCTACCAGCCAAGCATTCACCGCCAGGGCGACCGCTGGATCGCCTATATCGGCCATCACGGCGGCAAGGCGCGCAATCCGCTGACCGGCCAGGATGAGGACAACGGCACCTCGATAGTCGATGTCACCGATCCGGCTCATCCCAATTACCTGCACCACATCCCCGGTCAGCCCGGCTCGGGCGAGGGAGGTGGGGCGCAGATGACGCGTGTATGCGAGGGCCGCACGCTGCCGCACGGCGATCCCTCCAAGACCTATCTGCTGCGCGGCTTTGGGCAAATCGCCGAGGAGGTCTGGGACGTTACCGACCCGGCCAAACCGTCCCTTGTTACCCGGCTCGAGGGCTTCAGCGACACGCACAAGAATTGGTGGGAGTGCGATACCGGCATTGCGTACCTCGTCGTGGGAGTGCCCGGTTGGCGGACGCGCCGCATGACGCGTGTCGTTGATCTGAGCGACCCGGCGCACCCGATTCTGATCCGTGATTTCGGGCTATCCGGCCAGCAGCCCGGGGTGACGGGCCCGGTGCCGCCCGAACTGCACGGCCCGATCTCGCTCGGCGCTGGCGCCAATCGAATCTATTTCGCCTACGGCCCGGGCGGCGAAGGCGTGCTGCAAATCTTGGACCGCCGCAAGCTGCTCGAAGGCCCCAAGGAGCCGACCGATGCAAATCTGTTATACCCGCAGGTGGGCCGGCTCGACCTCTCACCACTTTACGGGGCGCATACGAGCTTCCCCCTGCCGGGCATGCCGATCCCGGAATTCGCGCCCGATGCGAAGGGGGCAGTGCGCGACATCGTCATGGTCGTTGGCGAGGAGATGAAAGATCGCTGTGCGGCGCCGCAGCAGATGGTGCTATTCGTGGACGTTACCGTCGAGAGCAAGCCTATGGTGATCTCGAACTATAACCTTCCCCAACAAAGCGGGGCTTTCTGTCAGCGAGGCGGCCGCTTCGGCTCGCATGCCTCGAATGAGAGTTTCTCCCCGGTTTTTTACAAAAAGCTGGCCTTTATCAGCTACTTCAACGCGGGAGTACGGGCGCTCGACATCCATGACCCGTATAATCCCCGTGAGGTCGGCTTCTTCATCCCCGAAGTGACGCGGAACACGTGTCAGAAAGCGGCCGCCGATGCACCATGCCGGGCGGTGATCCAGACTAATAATGTCGAGAACGACGAGCGCGGCTTCATCTATATCGTCGACCGCGCCGGTACTGGGCTGCACATCCTGCGCCTAACGGGCGAGGCCGCGAAAGTTGCGGAGAAATAGGTGTCCGGCCTGAAGCCAACAGGCGCTAGGGCGAGCGCGGGGTCAGCGTGTTAGCCCCTTTCTGGACAGCCTGGCCAGCCTTAGACACATCCTCGCCGGCACCAGCCACCGTGTGGCACGCCATCAGCATTGGAGCTGTCAAACCTAGCAGAAGGAGCCCGATAATTACCTTGCGCATAGTCCGATCACTTTCATCGCCTCAAACGGCTGAAGGAAATACGTGGTCGGGCGCAAGGGGTTTCATGCAACCAAGCCAGGACCATAGCGATACCCGGCGAGCAAGCTCGGCAGCCCAGGCGGCTGCCGACCATAGGAGGGTACCGCCTCTTTACGTCCGGGCTGGTGTGGCGGTACAGGTACCTTCCGCACCCGTGACCAGGTCCCCAAGGAGGATGCTTTGACTCGTGAAAGAATCGGCTTTGCCGGCGTGGGCCTAATGGGGCACGGCATGGCCAAAAACCTGGTCGAGAAGGGCTGGCCGCTCACAGCCCTGGCTCACCGCAATCGCGAGCCGGTCGAAGATCTCAAGAGGCGCGGTGCGCAAGAGGTTCGGACGGCTCGAGACCTCGCCGTGCAGAGCGACATTGTCATTCTTTGTGTCACTGGCAGCCCGCAAGTGGAATCGGTCATCAACGGACCCGACGGCCTGGCCTCAGCGGGGAAACCGCTTCTCGTTATCGATTGCTCGACCTCCGATCCGTCTGTAACAACCCGGCTTGCCGCCGATCTCGCCCGAAAGGACATCGCCCTTATCGACGCGCCGCTTAGCCGTACACCGAAGGATGCCTGGGAAGGAACGCTCGACGTGATGGTCGGTGGGGATCCGGCAGCGGTTGCCCGGGCGCAGCCTGTGTTGGAGGCGTTTGCCCAGAGGGTGATACCTACGGGACCTGTCGGCACCGGCCACACCATGAAGCTGCTCAACAACTTTCTTTCGATGGGCTACGCGGCTCTCTACTCTGAGGCACTGATGCTTGGAGCGAAGGTGGGACTAACACCGCAGGTGTTCGACAAGGTGATTCGCGGGGGCCGCATGGATTGCGGATTCTACCAGACCTTCTTCAAATATGTGCTGGAGCGTGATCGCGACGCACATAAATTCTCACTGCGCAACGCCCTCAAGGATGTGAGCTATCTCGCCAGCATGGCGAACGCATCAGGTGCCGCCGACCCGGTCGGAGCCGCTGTTCGCAACTCCTTCGCCCTCGCCGTCGCGAGCGGCCGCGGCGAAGATTACGTGCCCATGCTTTCGGATTTTGTGGCTATGCTGAACGGTCTCTCGCTCACAGCGCTTCCAAAAACCTGAGCCAGGCAAACCAGCCAGGCACCTTCGTACCTGGGCCTACGAACTCGAGGCTGACCGACTTTTGCTGAATTCAACTCGCGTATCGCCTCGCCTCGAACAGCACCGGGTGGTTATGGCTATGCCGACAATTCCTCCCTGCTTTCGGCAGCAATCCCGCCGGCCTCCATATGCAGAAAGCCCTCGAAAACCAGGAGCAGCCAAAGCAAGCCGCTATGATCGAAAGTCCCGGCTTCATGCTCGCGCACCACTTGCATGATAGCCCCGCGGTCGAACAGAGCGGAATCGAGCATAGCCGGCCCGAGCACCCGTTCTCGCACGCGTGCGATGGCGGCACGGAATTGATCAGCTTGGGAAAAAGCAAACCCTTGCTTCGTGCGGTACAGTACTTCCCTCGGCAGATGAGGCTCCAGCGCCCGCTTGAAGATGTATTTGCCCTCCGTGCCGCGCATTTTCAGTGTGGAAGGCAGCGTCGCTGACCACTCAATAAAACGATAATCCAGCAACGGTGCGCGCACTTCGAGCGAGTTCGCCATGCTCGCCCGATCGACCTTCACCAGAATATCGCCGGGCAGGTAAGAATTAATGTCGACGTATTCGGCCTGCAGCACCGGATCGTCCACCTCCGCCTCAGCCATCAATTCGATAATCCGCGAAGACGGATCATATCCGTCAATCGCATCCTCCATCGCGGGCGCGTAAAGTGAATGCCGCCGGTCTGCATGACTTTTACACAATGTCCGGAAATAACCGAGCGCGCTGTCTAGACTGATCTCGGTAAGCGTGTATTTGGCGCGGAGCCATCGTGGGGCCCGGTCCAGCTTGGGATAGATCCGTGCCAGCCCGCCGATCACGTTGCGGCGAACCGTCGCCGGCAGCAGCGTGCGTACCGCCTCGGCAAGGCGGTGCCACTGATAGCGGCGGTAGCCCGCGAATACTTCATCACCGCCGTCCCCGGAGATCGCGACCGTTACGTCCCGCCGGGCAAGGGCGCATACCCGGTGGGTCGGTACCGAGGAAATATCACCGAATGGCTCGCCGAACAGCCACGCCTGATCGCGCGCGGCCTCGACGTAATCGACATGCGTCGCCTCAGAATGATGCGCGGTCTCGTAGCGCGCAGCAACCATCTCGGCATAGCCGCGCTCGTCTTCGCGCCCTTCCATGCCGATCGTGAAGGTGGATAGCGGCGCGCTCTTCAGCTCCGCCGCGAAAGCCACGGTCGCGCTCGAATCCACTCCGCCCGAGAGGAAAGCACCGAGCGGAACGTCCGCCATCAACCGCTGGCGAACGCTCTCACGCAAGCGGCTGACGAGCGACGCGGTTGCCTCCTGCTCGCCAACATCACGCGGCGCGAACCGCACCCGCCAGTACCGCTTCGGCTCGGGCCGACGGCTATCGCCCCGGCTGAGCAGCAAAGAGTGCGCCGGCGGAAGTCGCCAAACGTCGGCGTAGATTGTCTGCGGATCGGGTATGTAACCAAAAGTGAAGAAGTCTTCTATAGCACCCGGTGACAGCCGCCTTGGGAGCTCGGGCACTGCCGTGAGCCCCTGCATCTCGGAGGCAAAAACGAAGCGCCCGTCAGCAAGCCATGCATAATAGAGCGGCTTCTTGCCGATATGATCGCGTGCCAAGAAAAGCTGCTGGCGGTTGCGGTCCCAGATGGCGAAGGCGAACATCCCAGCCAGCCGCCGCACACAATCGGGCCCCCATTCTTCCCAGGCATGAATGATCGCTTCGGTATCACAGCGACTGCGGAACACGTGGCCAGCCGCTTCCAGCTCCGGCCGGAGATCGGCGTGGTTATAAATCTCGCCATTAAATACGATGGCAACCGATCCGTTTTCGTTGTACATCGGCTGCGCGCCGCCGCCGATATCAATGATCGCGAGCCTGCGATGACCAAGCCCGACACCCGGCTCGACATGAAACCCGTCGCCATCCGGCCCGCGATGCCGGATCGCTCCGGTCATCCGCTGAAGCAAAGCCGGATCAACTGGGCCCAGCTCAGTCGTAAAAATTCCGGCAATTCCGCACATACATCTACCATCCGCTGGGGCCAGAGCGACCCCTGACAAGAGCAGGGAATTCAGTCACGTCGAACACCCGCAATTTTCGCTCGGAAATTCGCTGGTGGATTGGAAAACCACCCAGCCAGGTATTCTTGAGCAAATGTGTCGCTAACCGGCTAACATTCCTTTAATCGCTCTATCACAGTCCGTATTATTCTCCGCGCCATACCGGGGCGCGCTTGGTGAGAAATGCATCCATCCCCTCGCGAAAATCCCGGCTCATGTAGCACATCAGGATGAGGTCCTTGTCTGCCTCCGCGAGCGCTCGGTCCCGGATCCGCCGCAACGCCTCTTTTGTGGCCCGCAAAGTGAGGGGAGCGTTCCCGGCGACGGTGTGGGCTAACTCCTGAGCCCGAGCCATCAGCGCGCTCTGGTCCGGCAATACCTCGCTTACCAACCCCGCCGATTTGGCCTCTTCCGCCCCAAGCAGCCGGGCCGTGAAAATCATTTCCTTCGCCCGGGCCGGGCCAATGAGGCTATAGAGCCGGACATGGTTCGACATTGACAGGCAGTTGCCGAGCGTCCGCGCGATCGGGAACCCGAATCGGGCGTTCGCCGCGGCGATGCGGATATCGCAAGCAGCGGCGATGCCCGCGCCACCCCCCGTGCAAGCGCCTGCAATCGCGGCGATGGTGGGTACCGTGCATCGCTCGACAGCGCCAAGCACCCGGTCGATCCGGGCCTCATAGGCGAGGGCATCTTCTGGCGTTTCGAAATTGCGGAACTGCGAAATGTCGGTTCCGGCGGCAAAGGCCTTTTCTCCCGCGCCGGTCAGGACCAAGGTGCGGACCGATTTCTGCCCCTCAAGGCTATTGCAGATCTCGGCCAGCCGTTCGTACATAGCGAAAGTCAGAGCGTTGCGTGCTTCGGGGCGGTTGAAGGTGATGAACCCGATCCCGTCGCGGATCTCGTATAGAAGTGCCTCGGCCATGGCCTGCCCTCTGCCTTGAAAACGGGGCCTAGGCTAGAAGCAGCGCGCCGGAACGCAAAGGGCCGCTCCCACCTGCCGGGAGTGTGCCGGGGCGGGCCCGCTATGCGCGGTCGAGCCGGGTCCGAGCGTAGATTTCCGCGAGGCTGATGCGGAACCCGATGCTCTCGAGCACCAGCTCACCCGAGGTGAGTACCATCGGACGCTCAGGCCACTCACCACCCGGCTGGCGACGCAGCAACTCTGCCGCGATCCGGTCGCCGCGCAGCACCAGGATCTCCCGAACGCTTGGGATGGTCGTATACGTCCAGATATTTCTCCAGGTTTTTGCCTGATTGCTGGGAGAAAGAACTTCGATCAGGAGAACGGGCTCGGGGAGTGCGGCCTGCTCGGAGTCATAGGAGGTGCAGGTAACGCCGAGATCCGGCACACGCACATTGTAGTCGGGGTGGAGCCGGGGGATGACACCGGGATTGGCAACGACATCACATGGGCTGCCGCGAGCGCGCAGGTGATTGCGAATGAGGGCTCCCAGCTCATTCTGGAGCATGCCGTGAGTCCGGTTCGCCGGAGCCATGGCAATCGGCTCGCCGTCCACGAGCTCATATGTGAACGAGTCCCCCGAGTCCCAATTGAGGAATTCGTCGACCGACATCCGAACCGGGATTTTCGCAACCGCAACCATGCAGCTTTATACCTCTAGCTGGTTTCGGAGCGATAGTGTCCTCCGCCGGAGCATCCCCAGCTTATTATGGTGAGAGCAGGCTTTACCACCACGCCTCACGCCAAAGGAGCAAGCAAGATGCCAAGCCGCGCCCAACCCGCCGTCAACCGGCAAGTGCTGCTCAAATCCCGGCCCGAGGCAATCCCCCAGGCTGAGCATTTCGAAATCCTCGAAACCCCGGTGCCCGAGCCCGGACCCGGTGAGGTGCTGGTGCGCAACCACTATCTTTCGGTCGACCCAGCCCAGCGGGGCTGGGTTAGCGCCGTGGTGAACTATTCACGCACCGTTGGGCTCGGGGAGGTGATGCGCGCCTTCGCCGTTGGCGAGGTGATTGCAAGCCGCAGCCCGGATTTTGCGGTGGGCGACCACGTGATGGGCTTGTTTGGCTGGCAGGAATATGCGGCGGTCGAGCCCTGCAGCATTACCCGTAAGGTGCGCGAGACCGACCTCCCGCTTTCCGCCTCACTCGGCGTGCTCGGCCTCACCGGCGTGACGGCGTATTTCGCTTTGCGCGAGCTGGGTGAGCCGAAAGCTGGGGACACCGTTGTGGTATCGACGGCCGCCGGCGCAGTGGGCTCCGCGGCCGGGCAGATCGCGAAGGTTATGGGCTGCCACACTGTCGGCATCACCGGCGGGCCGGCCAAGGCGGCCCTGTGCCGGCAACGATTCGGCTATGATGCGGCGATCGATTACAAAGTGGGGGATCTGGACGCGGCGATTGCGAAGGCCGCGCCCCGGGGCGTTGACGTCTACTTCGACAATACCGCGGGACCAATCAGCGATACCGTGATGCGGCACCTGGCCGTGCATGCGCGGATTGTCATTTGTGGCACAATAAGCCAGCCGACTTGGGATCCCTGGCCGACGGGACCGCGGGTGGAGCGACACTTGCTGGTCAAGCGGGCGCGCATGCAGGGCTTCGTGCTTTTCGACTATCAGCATCGCTATGAGGAAGCGGTCGCGGCGCTGGCCGGGTGGTTGCGGGCTGGGAAACTCCATTATGAGGAAGAGGTACTCGAAGGCATCGAGCAAGCGCCGGGCGCCATCGCTCGGTTGTATCGGGGCGAAAACAAAGGGAAGCTTCTAATCCGCTTGGGCGCATAACTGGCTTACAACAGTTGCGGTCACTGAGATACAGACCACTGGTTAAAAGCCGATCGGCTCAAAGCAGAACTTAGACTTAGATACGTATTTCAATGGGCGAATGTTGGAGCAGCCGGGCTGCCGATATAGCCTGGGGGCGCGAAATCGCCGGCCAGGAGGTGAGGTTAGAGCGCGATGGCTTGAGGCGGAATCGTCGGAAAGCCTGAATCGCGCTCTAAGTGGGGAAAGCGACCTCGATCAGGCGTTTTACAGCACGTTCAAAGCTACTTCTCAGGATTTGCTCGGTCCGGTGTGACAGTTTGAAAGCTGGGTGTCCTTTCAGGTTTTCCTTTGAGTTCCGAAAGTGGGAGACGGCTGGCTCCAGCTACGGAGCGAATGGGTTCTGCGCTGATATCTGGCGTGACTATCTTATTACCACCCACAGGAGTTATTTTGTTCTGGCTGTGGAGCCCCGTTCTCTGGACCCATGGTCATCAGCCCGTGAGCGGCTGTATTATAGCACATGAAATAGGGGTGGTAATCGAGGTACCCCTGGCTGGGAAACGCATTCCCCTGGGTGTTGCCTGTTAGGAGTTTTCGACAATCAGCGATAGTGAAGAATTTAGGGACTACAAACATTATCTTTGTTTGTTGTGCTGGCTTCAAACCGACGCATACCTTGACGCTATCACCTGGCCACCACTCCGGCCCCTCGACAGGACCACGTCCATGACGCTGAGGCTGGGCAGACGTGCCGTTCACCACAGCAAAACCAAAGATGATAGCAAGAGCCGCGTTCGCCGCGACTGCGAAGTACTTCGGCATCTCCCCCTCCGGAAGGTACTACGAGCTAATCTAAGCGGTAATATGTTTTCGCTAGAGCGCGATGGCTTGAGGCGGACTCGCCGGGAAGCCTGAATCGCACTCTAAAACCAAAAATGCCAGGGCATGATGACTTCGACCTGAAGTCATCATGTTCTAGCGTGGCCTTGGTTCTCCTTGCGGTCAATCCGGTTCTCCGGACAACATAGCGGTTACACTGGACTAGACTTGGGCCGAGCGGTCGTCGGCAGGAAGCAACTGTATCTGCACTTCCTGATCCTATGTTTACAGAGTGATAGGTCGCGAGCAGCTTGCGCGCTACTGCGAACCGCTGCTCATGTTATACTGGAGCGCTTCGATCGCAGTGACTGCCTCGGGGCGGGCGAAGAAATGAAGGGCGATCTTCCAGTCGCCGCCATCCTGATGGAGGATCTGAAAGAAGTGGCCGGAAATTCTTTTGCCGTCCTTAACGTTTATATAGTAATCGCCACCCGCCTGCATGGCATCCCTCGAAATGGGTTGGGCCTGAGTAACCGTGAATACAAGGTCCCCAGCGCCTGCTGCTAGAAGATCCTTGAAGTGTTGCTGGATCTCGAGCCGGCCGTGCATTACTTGTATGCGAGGGAGGATCTCAACAAACGTTGCATCCGCCGTATATACTGCAGCGAGCCCAGCCGGATCTTTTCTGCGAAACAGTTCGCCGCGCTTCGCATTGATTGAGGTGGCAATCATTCTGAGCTGATCCGCGACCTTGGGCTTCTCCCCTTTCTGGAAGTACCTCCCTCCCGATTCGGACATTTCGCTGGGTAACTGCTGAGCGATTGCCGGCAATGTTACCATTGTGCCCATCGCTAAGGCAGTAGCCAATGACCGCCTAACCGAAACCACCCCAGTTCCAATCATAGCCTTTCCTCCATTTGCCCCGCGTTCTGTCCTGTTCGGGTCTAAGAGTGGGATGACTTTAGGTGCAGCCATCCCGCTCCAAGATTTTGGTTTCAGAGCACGATTGAGGCTTTCCGGCGATCGGGACCCCAATCCTAAACCCGCATTTTGCGCGCAAAATGTGACCCGGTGCTCGCGAATTGCAACGCGATTCCGCCTCAAGCCATCGCGCTGTAATCAGGCGTCGCCTGCGACTTTCGCCCTATAGAGCGGGCTGGTTCCCAATCCATGGGTGCCACCCGGCGACGGTTCGGGCACAAACACTGTTGAAAGGCTCGGATTGTGGCCTCCCGGTTCAGTTAGGAAGACCCGGTATATCCAGCCCCCTGGCACCCTCAAGCGGTGAACACAGTCAAACGCGGTTCTAGCGTCTCCATCCGTCACTAGCTCCCATTTCGCCGCCGCATGCGGCTGTTGCTCACCCGACATGGCATTTCTCTCGTAATATCAGCGGCCACTCCGCGGAGTCGGCTAGCAGCCGGAACTGGCCACACGGCTGGGGCCCTGTGCCAGTCCTGGTCTCATATCCCCGCGCTGCGCCGCCGAAGCAGTGCATCAACGGGCTGATTTGCGTTGCAGCTCGGCCATGCTGGCGCGGCGTTGCGCGCGGCGATTGGCTTCGGCCCTCCTTTCGGCAATGGCTCTTTCGAAGCCTGCGTCAGTCCAAGGAGTGATCTCCTTGGCGGTGGGCATAGTCGGCTTCGCGCTACCCGCGCGTGTCTCGGCCGCCAGCACGCCCGGCTTCGCTAGTCGTGCAAAGGCGCCGAGTGAGTAAGCGTTATCCGAACCGAAGCTGGCGGCTGCCGCAATGCGGAACGGCCGTGAGGCGCGGGCCGCGGCAAGTGCCCTGACTGCGACCGCCTCGGCGTGCTCGCGAATGTCCGGGACCGAAGTGATTTCCCAAAACGTGCCCCGCGTTACAGGACCGACCCCGAAAATCGCCGAGGAGGGCACGCCGTTGCGGCCCACCAAGGCGCCGAGCGGCGTCGTTTCGAGGCCAAGCCGGCAGGGATCAGGACGAGCCAGCCCGTCGGCCAGCATTTGCCGCGTCAGCGGAGACGGAAGCCGCGCATAATCCGTGCCCGGCCCGCGGCAATCTACGACTCGCTGCGCTAGGATTTCCCCCTCAGCTCGGGAGCGCGAGCGCCAGCGGAGATGGAGCCCCTTCTGTCCAGGCTCGATGCTGCTGATCCGGCCGCTTGCCACTTGAAGCTGGCCGGTTTTTCGCATCGCCGCCACGGCTTCGGCGACCGGCGGTGCCATACGGTGACGATGGACGTCCCAATACGGCCGTAAGTGATGCACAAAGCGGCGCCGGTCATCCATGGAGAACTCGGTCCAAAGATGCTGCACTTCGGGCCGGAGCGCGTCCACCACGCAACGCCAGTCGACGCCCACTGCGGCTGCGCGCTGAACTTCCCGTCGCACGGCGCGGGTAAGGCTGACGAGCGACCGCCGATCATCGGCATCGAGCCGGAACCCACTCCAAGGCGACGCCGGCGCGTGTGCTTGCGGCAAAAGCCCGTGGCGGGAAAAGGCGTAGATCGGGCCATCGAAGCCACGCTCCTGCAGCATCAGGATCGTATCGACCGCGGTGAGCCCGGTACCAATGAGTACCACGGGCAAACCGGGGTGGAGGCCATCCAAAGCATCTTCGGCCCAGGGGTTGTTGATGTACCCTGGCAGGTTCTGATCGCCCGGGGGGAAGTTGCCGATCGCCAGCACTGCGGCATCGACTTCGTATGTCCGGCCGACCTCGGTTTCGAGGAGCAGGCCCCTGCCGCCCTGTGCGAGCGCCGTCGCCGTATCGATCACAATGAACAGATTTTGCGCGCCGCCCTGGCGGGTGATGGTGTCGTGCAGCAGCTCTTGGATGTAGCGCCCATAGATTTCGCGACGGACGAAGAGGCCGGCTAAGGTCTTGCATCCGGCGTTGGCGCGCTCCCGCTCGGGGAGGCGCCCGAGCCATTTTACGAAGTGGTCGGGTTCGTCGGCGAACGCGCTCATGTTCTCAGCGCGGATATTGACCAGATGGAGGGGATGCCGCGTAGCGTATCCCACGCCCGGCCCCAGACTGGCGCGCTTCTCGACCAGATAAACGCGATCTTCACGCCGGCACCGCCAGAGCAGGTGGATGGCGGTGAGGACACCGCTTACCCCGGCGCCGATTACGGCTATCCGCACACCTTGATCTGATTTGCTGGTCATCTAAGGTCCCTCCCTGGAAGCGCGCGCTTCCGTTCCCGTCTGCGCGCTACGGCCGGCTCTCAGTTCCAGGAACTGATCTGGAACGGATGCACATGAAACCGGCCGCTCAAAAAACGCGAGCAAAGGTTTGATAGTGCGTCGGCCCGGTGATGCCCTTGAGAAGAATTGTTACGCTGGACACCATCCTCAAGCTTGCATCAACTTCTTTTTTGGTCGTAATTGATATTGTTGTTGGCGGGTATAGAATCCCTCACGAGGCAAGAGCGGTCCTTTCCCGACTAAGCCCGTTTGCGATCGCGTCGGCCAGCGAGGTATTGTCCAGAACGTCGGCCACAGCGTTCCTGACGGAGCACATCACCTGGCGGATCTCGCACGTCCGCTCGTCCTGGCAGTCGACGCACCGACGGTAGCCGGCCACGCTCGCGCAAGGCAGGGGGGCCAGCGGTCCGTCCATGATGCGAATCACCTCACCAAAGGTGATCGCCTCCTTCGGCCGAGCCAGTGTGTAGCCGCCATTCCGCCCGCGTTGGCTGAACAGGATACCCTGTTTCCTGAGCTCAAGCAGGATCAGCTCTAGAAACTTGTGTGGCACATTCTGCTGCTCTGCGATCTCGCCTACCAGCACCATCTCCCCGGGCGGTTGACGGGCGAGCAGGAGCAGCGCGCGCAACGCGTACTTAGACTTTTGCGAAAGCAAGTCTGCTTTCCCTATAAAGATAATAGGATTATAGGAGGAGAGGGATGGGCCGTCGACACGAACACAATCAATATAACTTGATCTTCGCAGGCGAGGATCCTGCCGGTCGAGCTGCCGCAGTCCGGCGCCAAGGGTGGAGCTGCCGATTTACCCTTTCGCGAGTTTCGGCAAGAACTGGCCAGGATACGATTGTCTCACGAAAACCCTGAGCTCAGAGGGCGGAGGGGGATATTTGCTGCGACGTTATGGGAACCTGGGAGGGAATAAATTCGAACGAAACGCTTATTTGGCACCCGAACCTAAGCCGCCGTGTAATCGACCGCCTCAGAACGAGGCGGCGCACGCAGTGCAGCTTTGGCTCCAACCTTGTATATAGCCAAGTTCACGCGGGATTGCGCTTCATTACAGTGAAGCCGCCAAAGCAGTCCGCTACAATATGTGTCCGGCTTCCTAGAAGTAGCTGAGCAATACCAATGCTAACCCAACAAGTCGCATTCGACCCAAGGGACGAGCCCGATCCGCGGGTCCGGTGGCGTGCATGGCGTATGTGGGTGGCCGACGGGTGCCCCCCGGGGTGCAAGGCCAAGTACATCGAGCGTGCGCGGGAGCTACAGTTAGTTGACGACAGTCCAGTGGCTCGGTCGTGCGTTAACCCGTCGCGCGCGGAGCGACGTGTCGAGCCGTAACGCGCCAAGTTGAACGGTGGCTCGCTGGGGCGTCATCTTCCCCCGCCGGCGGTTCTGGGGCCGAAAGGCCCCAGACCCCACCCACTAAGTTATTGAATTGCAAAGGCTCTGCCTTTGCTGGGGTCCAGGGGCAAAGCCCCTGGCCTTCTTTCGTTGCTTACGAACGACCGACTTCAGCGTTTTTCCGCAGCCTGCTAGAGCGGTTCCGCCGGGGTGGAAACCGCTCTAGTTCATAATCGCCTGATAGACGAGCGCGTTGATCAGGAAGCGATAGTGCCACCGGGCGGGGCCGGGGGTGTGGGCCATAAAAACCACCACAAGCTGCTCTTTGGGGTCTACCCACCAATTGGTTCCGCTCGCACCCGGCCATGAGAAGTCGCCGACCGATCCCATCATGGGCACGATGCCGGGGGTGGTGCGCACGGCCAGCCCCAGCCCGAAGCCGAACCCGGCGCGGGTGGGATCGGCGCTGGCAATCAAATTCCTTATGTTGGGTCCAAGCTGATTGGAAAGCATGTAATCCACCGTTTCGGACGCAAGGATGCGCTTTCCGCCGAACTCGCCCCGGTTCAGCAGCATCAGCGCAAAGCGGAGGTAATCGCTGGCCGTGGACGCGGCGCATCCGCCGCCGCAATCGAATTTGAGAGGCTCGGTGAGCACCGGCTCGACGGTTTGCGGCTTGCCTGTATCGGGATCATTCGGCAGCGCCTTGGCATAACGCGCGGCCTTGTTCTCAGGAATGGAGAATCCCGTGTCGGTCATGCCGAGCGGCCTGAAAATCGTGTTCTGCAAATACGTTCGAAGATCTTCTTGGGCGATCTGCTCGATGAGCAGGCCAAGCACATCGAGGCCAAATCCGTAATCCCAAGTGGTGCCGGGCTGCCAAAGCAAGGGCGCGGAGCTTAGCTTGTCGAGGAACTCGGAGCCGGTGAGACTGCTCGCCGCTGCGGCGCTGCCCGCCGGGTAAAGCTTGTGCACCGCGGTCGACCCGCGGCCGCCATAAATCATGCCTGAGGTATGCCGCATCAGGTCTTGAATGGTGATCGGCCGCTCGGCTGGAACGGTGCCGGTGATCTGCTGGCCGGTTTCATCTAGTAGCGCCACCTTCATATTGGAAAATTCCGGCATGTACTTGGCCAGCGGCTCGCCGACCAGCAGCTTGCCCTGCTCATAGAGCGCGAGAGCGCCAACCGTGGTAATCGGCTTGGTCATGGAAGCGATGTTGAAGATGGTATCGGTGGTCATCGGCACATTCGCCGCTTTGTCCCGATAGCCGAACGCCTCGAAGTAAACCAGCTTGCCCCGGCGCGCGATCGCCACCACGGCGCCCGGCATGCGATCGTGCTGGATATCGTCGTTCAGCGTCGCTTCGATGCGCTTGAGCCGCTCGGAGGACATGCCCGCCTCCTCGGGCTTTGCACGCGGCAACGGAAGCTGCACGGAGGGGGTCTGAGCATGGGCGGCCAGGGCGACTAGGCAGACCAAGATTAAGACGGCTGCTGCTTGCAGGACTTTCATGCTCTTCCTTCCACCCCAGGCCCGTTTCGGTTTGGATCAGCCCCGGCCTATGAACGGCATCTTCGCAGCCATTACCATTACAAACTGGACATTGGCATCAGGCGGCGTGTTCGCCATATAGAGAATGGTGCGCCCGACATTCTCGGAATCCATGGTGGGCTCGGGCTTGACGGTGCCGTCCGCTTGCGGCACGCCCCCCGACATTCGCCGGGTCAGGGGAGTCGCAGCGTTGCCGATATCGATCTGGCCACAGGTGATTTCGTATCGGCGTCCGTCGAGCGAGATGGACTTCGTAAGACCGGTTACCGCATGCTTGGTGGCTGTATAGGGCGCGCTGCCCGGCCGTGGGGCATGGGCCGAGATCGAACCATTATTAATGATTCTCCCGCCTTGGGGGGACTGATCCCGCATCATCCGGTACGCAGCATTGGCGCAGAGAAACATCCCATTGAGATTGACATTGACCACCGAGAGCCACTGGTCATAGGCGATGTCGCCGAAATCGGTGGTGGCGAGTCCGCCGCCCGCATTGTTGAACAGCAGGTCGAGGCGGCCGAATTCTCGCTTCACGGTTTCGAACAGCGCGGCTACCGAAGCCGGGTCGGTCACATCGGCGGAAACGGGTAGAGCGCGGCCCGCCTTCGCCAGAGACGCGGTTTCCTCCAGGGGCTCTTTGCGCCGCCCGGCCACTGCGACGCCCCACCCATCATTCAATAGGGCTAGTGCTGCCGCCCGGCCGACGCCTGTTCCTGCGCCCGTCACCACCGCATAGCGTTCTGCCATTTGCGTTCCCTCCTGTGCTGGTTGGGCGCATTCTGGAGGCTCGCGGGAGCGCGGTCCATTCCCACCCGTGCTTGTGGAGCATTCCTGAGCACGTGGGGCCTGCTGAGCCTGGCAGGCCCAACTTTTGACCAGCTTTATGCACGTTTTCTGTTCAGATGGCCCGCCTGTCCAACCGCTGCCTTGCAAATAGGCGTCTGAAAGGTGGCATGGTCGTTGCAGCGCAGAACCCAGGTTGGGCCAGCGACGCGTCATCCCGGCCCGCACGACGTCATCGGGGAGGGCGTGATTCGAGACTTGTTGAGGTCTGGCCCACATACTAAAGGGTTCGCCGCTTTGGTCATAGCCGCGTGAGCTCTGGTCTTGCAGAACCGCCCAGTGCGGCCTACCTGCGCGGGAGTCCCTTTTGGCGAACCGGTCCCGGCGCTGGCGAAAGCAACATGCGGATGCTTTTCGGTAGGGCTGTTGACCTTGCGCCAGAACATCCTGAGCCACGCTCTGACCAGCATCGGTTCAATCTTGCCTGCCGGAACCGATTGTGGCTCCTGCATTTCTGACTGAAAGAGATATTGCGTGACACACTCGCCGCCCCCTGAAGCGCCACCCTTCCCGATATTCCTGAATATTGCCGGCGCATGCGCGCTTGTTGTCGGCGGAGGGGATGCGGCGGTCGCCAAACTTAGACTTTTGCTCGCGAGCGGCGCCCAGCCGGTTGTGGTCGATCCTGAGCCATGCCCGGAACTGATTGCGCTGCTAGGCGAGCATGGTTTCATTCTGCACCAGCGCGCTTTTCGGCCAGGCGATTTGGATGGAGTGCAGCTTTGCTATGTGGCGCGCGAAGAGGGCGCCGCCGAGATTGTAGCTGCCGCGCGGAGCGGAGGTATTTTGGTCAATGCTGTCGATCAACCGGAACTCTGCGATTTCACCACGCCCGCAATGGTTCATCGTGGGCCGCTGACGATTGCAATCGGAACCGAAGGCGCGGCCCCGGCGCTTGCGCGGAACTTGCGCGCCCGGATCGAGGCTGCGGTGCCCCCCACGTATGCCGCCCTGGTTGCTTTCTGCCGCAAGTGGCGCGCCCGGGTCACTTCGGCCTTTGCCCAGGACGACCGGCGCCGGGTGTGGGATGCGATCCTGACCGGGCCGGAAGCTCAGTCGGTGCTGCGGGGCGACGAGCCGGAAGCGGACCGGCGAATGGAGGCCCGGTTGGCGACGCGCCGGGTCTCGCGCGAGGGGCGGGCAAGCCTGGTTGGCGCAGGGCCGGGCGATCCGGATCTGCTGACGCTCAAGGCCGTGCGGGTTTTGCAAGAGGCGGACGTGGTTCTCTACGACAAGCTCGTGAACCCGGCCGTGATCGACCTGGCCCGGCGGGATGCACGGCGAATCGATGTGGGTAAACGCTGCGGCCGGGCGCCGCTCAGCCAAGAAGCAATCAACCGGCTTATCCTGCAGTTTGCCCAGCAAGGGTTACATGTGGTGCGGCTCAAAGGGGGCGATCCATTCATCTTCGGCCGGGGCGGGGAGGAGTTGGAGGCGTTACGCGAGGCAGGCGTTCCGGTGCAGGTCGTACCGGGCATAACAGCGGCTTGCGCGGCAGCTTCGCAGTTGCAAGTGCCGCTCACGCATCGGGGGGTGGCGCGAAGCCTGCATTTCATCACCGCGCACGGCAAGGATTTGGGCCTGCCGCCGCATGATTGGCGGGCTTTGGTGGCGGGAGGAGGCACGCTTGCGGTGTATATGGGCGTCCGCACTTTGCCGGCCGTGGTGAGCCGCTTGCTCGAAGCCGGCTGCGATCCAGCCACCCCGGCGGCGGCGGTTGAAAATGCAACCATGCCGGAGGAGCGGCGGATATTGGGCACCGTTGCAACCATTGCCGATCGCGTGTCCGAGGCGGGTATTGAAGGGCCAACAGTGGTGTTGATCGGAGACGTGCTCACTTGCCTCGCTGTCCCGGTCCAAGAGGATGCGGCGGAGGAGCGGGTTGCCGCGTGATGCGGAGTTAGACCAGCCAGATTTAGAGCACCCGTTCGCCCAGTATGTTCGCACCCTGGGCCGGGGTCCGGGTCGTTCGCGTGCGCTCACGCGCGAGGAGGCGCGTTCGGCGCTTGGCATGGTGCTTCGCGGCGAGGCCGATCCGTTGCAGGTTGGGGCTCTATTGGTGCTGCTCCGGTACCGGGGCGAGGATCCGGACGAAATAGCGGGGCTGGTCGAAGCGGCACGGACCCATGCTGGGCTGCCGGTCTCGCTGAGCGCCGACCTGGATTGGCCTTCGTATGGGGCGGGGCGGACCAGGGGTGCGCCCTGGTATTTGCTCGCGGCGCTGGCTTTGGCGCGGGCCGGGTTCCGGGTGCTGATGCATGGCTCGAACGCGCATACATCGGGCGTGCCGGTCGGGGAGGCGCTGCGGTTGCTCGGGATGCGCCCGGCGGCGGATTGGGCGGATGCGGCCGGGATGCTGGAGCAGGGGGGCTTTGCTTACATACCGCTCACCGCCTTCAATCCCGACTTGGGCCGGCTTCTACACTTGCGTTCGCTGCTGGGCTTGCGCTCCCCAATCAATACGGTCGCTCGATTGCTCAATCCTGCCGATGCGCCTTCCAGCGTCGATGGTGTGTTCCATCCGCCTTACATCGACCTGCATCTTGAGGCGGCGGCGCGCCTTGGGAGGCGGCGTTTGCTGGTGGTGAAGGGCGGGGGAGGGGAGGCGGAGCGGAACCCGGCGCGGCCGATGTCCGCCCATGTGCTGGCGGGGTCGGATCGTTCGGAACTAAACTGCGGGCCCCTCGTCTCGGGCCGGGTTGGGCCGGCCGATGTGGTGGAGACTTGGGAGCGGGCCGAAACGGCCCAAACCCCGACGGTTACTGCGACGATTGGCCTCGCATTGTTAGCGCTTGGCGCCGCGCGCGATCCGGGCGAGGCGGATATTCGGGCCCACGAGATTTGGGCGGGGCGTTAGGGGTTTCCCGAGTGCTCGGCGCCCGATGACGTCGCGTTTGCGATGGACGCGTGTAGCTCCTCGAGAGCGGCCCGAATCGCTGCCGATGCGTCCGGTGGTTCCAGAATATTCGCCAACGTCTTTCTTGCAGCCTTCCTAAACCTAAAACCAACGTCCATGTCTTTGGCGCCTCGTAAGCCAGCATATCGACGCCCGTTCGGCCGCAATCGCCCAAATCGATCAGGAAGCCGACAGAACCTCGGATACAGCGTTCGGATCGAACCGATATCCGAGGCGGCGTGACTCTAGAGCGGGATGACCTGAGGTGAGGTCACCCGCTCTAGGAACTTTGCTTTTCAGAGCGCGATTCAGGCTTTCCGACGCTCGGGACCCCAATTCGCTTGCGAATTGGGAACCCGAGTCCGCCTCAAGCCATCGCGCTCTAGATCCGGGCTTTTCGAGAATCCCGGAGCTTCTATTTTGAACCGGGGACTGACCTTGAATCCGGCTTGCGTGACGGGCGAATATCTGTGCTGAGACTCTTGGGGCGGAGCTCGACAAGCGTAACTGGACGGAAAGCCCTGACATCGACGCCGACATCGAACTGCAACCGCTGTGGCTTGAGCCGTCCGTGGCTGTGGCCGTGCAGGTTCAGCCAGCCCTGACCTTTTCCGTGCCAAGTTCTGAAGGGGTAGTGGCAAAGCACGAGATGGATGCCGTTCACTACGATTTCGGCGTACTGCCGCACGCTGGCCCAACCATCGTTGGCGATGGTGGCAGCATCATCATTGTTCCCTACGATCAGGTGCTTGGTTCCGCTCAGGGTCCGCAGAAGTTCCGTAGCCCGCCGCCGTTTTTGGCGCACGGCGAAATCACCGAGGTGCCATACCTCGTCCTCCTGTCCCACGGCATCATTCCAGCGCGCGACCATCTCACGGTCCATTTCGGCAAGTGATGCGAACGGGCGCCGGTACAGACCGAGAGCACCCGCGTGACCGAAGTGTGTATCGGCGGTAAAGAGCGTCTGCATCGAACGCTTACTCAC
>JAFAHH010000355.1 GCA_019237355.1 Acetobacteraceae bacterium
ACCCATTCTGCTAACCTAAGTTCGAAAAGCGCTGGCGCCGGTACGCCTTACCTGAAATGCGCCTCGACAGCCCGCGGCTTCCTGGTGTCCCCGTGTGACCCGCCACGGCACACGCCCGGGCGGTGTCACCCTTCCGCCTAGGAAATCACCTCTTCGGTTTCGGGATCAAACAGGCTCACTTTATCCAGGTCAAGCTGGACGGCCACCGGTTCGCCCATGTGAAAGACGTGTTCGCCCTGAATCCGGGCAATCACGTTGCCGCTGCCCGCCTTCAGGTACACCAGCGATTCTGACCCCATCGGTTCGGCGATGTCCACGTTCAAGGTGACCGGCGTGCTGGAGCCCGCCTTGGGCTCATTGCTGATGTGCTCCG
This sequence comes from Acetobacteraceae bacterium, assembly GCA_019237355.1. Lineage (GTDB taxonomy): Bacteria > Pseudomonadota > Alphaproteobacteria > Acetobacterales > Acetobacteraceae > JAFAHH01. The sequence continues at coordinate 374 of JAFAHH010000355.1, forward strand.
GCCGAATGCCGAAAACGACCTCTTTACCGACGTACTTGCTCGCCAGGGGTTGAAGGCGACCTTCCAGCGGGAAGCTCAGCGCGTTGTTTTCCGCCTTTTCGCAGAAAAACAGGCCCCCCGGCCGTTGCTCCACCTTACCTTTCAACAGGTTCATGGGCGGGCTGCCGATGAAGCCGGCCACAAAGAGGTTTTGGGGCTGACGGTAGAGGGTCAGCGGGTCGGCCACCTGCATGATGAGCCCATCGCGCATCACGCAGATGCGGTCGCCCATGGTCATGGCTTCCACCTGGTCGTGGGTGACGTAGATCATGGTGGAGCCCAGTTCGGCGTGCAGCCGCGAAATCTCCGAGCGCATCTGCACGCGCATCTTGGCGTCCAGGTTGGATAAGGGCTCATCGAACAGGAAGACGATGGGGTTGCGCACGATGGCCCGGCCCAGGGCCACCCGCTGGCGTTGGCCGCCCGAAAGCGCCTGCGGCTTGCGGTCCAGCATTTTATCCAGCCCGAGCGCTTTGGCGGTGCGGCCCACGATTTCGGAAATGAAGTCTTTCTTCTTTTTGGCCAACTGCAACCCGAAGGCCATGTTGTTGAAGATGGTCATGTGGGGGTACAAGGCATAGTTCTGGAACACCATCGCGATGCCGCGGTCCTTGGGTTCCAAGTCGTTGACCACCCGGTCGCCGATGGCGATGGTGCCGCTGGTGATCTTTTCCAGGCCGGCCACCATGCGTAAGGTCGTGGTCTTGCCGCAGCCGGACGGCCCGACCAACACCATGAACTCACCGTTGTCGATGTGGAGGTTAATTTTTTTGACCGCGGTGAAGGTCGGCCGGCCCCGGTCGTCGACGTAGGTCTTCACCAAATCCTTAATTTCTACGGCACCTTGACTCATGGCGTTACTTTCTGGGGTGGTTTCATTTTCTTAAGTCATCGGCCGTTGTGCTCAAGGCGCGTTTTCTGGCGTAATCGAGAAAGCCCGGATCAGTTTTGAGCCCCAAAGGCCTCGATCACCTGCCGCGCCAGCGCCCCATCCGCTCGGTGCGAAAAGGCGACGGCCCCGAACTTCAGCAGCCCCCCTTCGGAGGTGCGCATGAACCGGAAAACGTACTCGGCCACTTCGTCCCGAGGGCCGTACTGAGCGCGCCCCCGAAGCGTGGCCTGATGGCCGCTCCAGGTCAGGAGCTCGATCGGACGAAGGTTTTTTCGATTCGACTTAAGCTCGTCGCGCCAGTAATCGACCTCTTCGGGCTTGGAAAGGGATAAGAGCCGCACCGCGCCGTCCCGCAGCAAAGCCGTCCGCTTTTGCCAATAATCCGCATTCATCCTCAGGGTCCCGTGTCGTCGTGTTCGCGCGGGGCATTCGGCCGGTATACCGCCGCCCCCGCCGTCGAGCGACTTCATCCGCGCTGGCGTTTACCAACCCGGAAAGGTTCGGCTAAAGCCAGGTTTCAAAGCCGCGGCGGCAGGTTCCTACCGTTGGCCCACGTCCCATTCACCTTGGACCCGTTTCCTCCGTTTGTCTCATACTCTTTTTGACGACGTTGCGGTACCGTTTGCGTATGGCAAACGAAGCAAGGGAAAAGCCTCGAGCGGCCGGTGAGAACCCGTCAAGAAACCCATCCGGGGCCTCTTCCCCCCTCACCTACCGGTCGCAACGTTAGCTTACAAACCGCCGGACGTGCGCCGGGTCCCCGATCCGCAGGGGAAGGGTTTGAGTTAACAAGCTAGACGCCTTGGGGAGGCCTTGACCCCCGTCGCTAACGACGGACTCCTCGCCCGTCCCAGTCGCCCATTTTAAATCCCGGCTTTTCCTCCCACAGGCAAATGCCTCCTGGCGTGGCGTAATCAGGGGCCGGGCGCGCGCTGGGCAGCGTGCACCGGGCGCCGACGAAACGGTAAGCAGGCGGCTCAAG
>JAFAHH010000599.1 GCA_019237355.1 Acetobacteraceae bacterium
ATCGTTTGCATGGCGGTAAACGATCCTTTCGTGATGGGCGCATGGGCCAAGGATCAAGGCGTGGATGGCCGGCTTACCATGATCGCGGACGGTTCCGGCATACTTACGAAATCGTTTGGGCTGGAACTCGATTTGACCGGGCGCGGCTTGGGAGTTCGCAGCCAGCGGTTTGCCATGGTGGTGGATGACATGAAAGTGACTCACCTGGCAATCGAGTCGCCGGGCGGCTTCGAAGTCAGCAAGGCCGAATCGGTTCTGCAGCATCTCTAGTGCCGGATCGGCAGCTCCGGTTCCACATCGCGCATCAGAGCCGTTTCGACTCAGCGGCTGGAAAGGTGCGCCCGGTAAGCGCGGACGTGTGCTGACTGGCCTTTGCGTGAGGAACCAGAATGTACATCAAATCAAGAAGCTGATGTATGCGGTCAAGATAGGCGTGCCGGCCCCCCGATTCGGATAGGTGCTTTCCGAGCAGTTTTAGACCGCTGTCTCACAGCCGATATCTGGGGGCCACGCTTCCCATGTATGGCACCCTGGGCTCCTTGTTTTCAAAGTGCGATGCAGGGTTTCCGACGATTGGGACCCCCAATCCCGGGCCCGCATTTGCGCGCAAAATGGGAGCCGGCGCTTGCGCATTGGGCACCCGATACCGCCTCAAGCCATCGCGCTCTAATCGTTGGCTTGCCGCAAAGCCTCACACACGGCTTCGGTGACCTGTTTGGTAGTCGCCTTGCCGCCTAGATCAGGCGTGTGTAGGGACGGGTCCGCGGTTACGCGCTCCACCCCCTTCATCAGCCGACGGGCCGCCGCTTTCTCGCCGAGGTGCTCCAGCATCATCGCCGCGGTCCAGAAGGTACCGACCGGGTTGGCGATACCCTTGCCGGTGATGTCGAACGCCGAGCCGTGGATCGGCTCGAACATTGAAGGGGTCGTGCGTTCCGGGTTGATGTTCGCCGTCGGGGCGATGCCGAGCGACCCGGCCAGCGCCGCCGCCAAATCGGACAGAATGTCCGCATGCAGGTTGGTGGCGACGATCGTATCCAGGGTCTGTGGCCTGAGCACCATGCGCATGGTCATCGCGTCGACCAGCATCTTGTCCCAGGTCAGGTCGGGAAATTCCGCCGCGACCTCGGCGGCGATCTCATCCCACATCACCATGGCATGGCGCTGCGCGTTCGACTTGGTCACCACGGTAAGCAGCTTGCGCGGGCGCGACTGGGCCAGCTTGAAGGCATAGCGCATGATGCGCTGGACGCCCGGCCGGGTCATGACGGAGACGTCCTGGGCGACCTCGATCGGCAATCCTTTGTGCGCCCGGCCGCCCACGCCGGAATACTCGCCTTCCGAGTTCTCGCGAACGATCACCCAGTCGAGCTCCGGGCCGGAGACATTGCGGAGGGGGCTGGTGATGCCGGGCAGGATGCGGGTGGGGCGTACGTTGGCGTACTGGTCGAGCGGCTGACAAATCGAGAGGCGTAGGCCCCACAGCGTGATATGGTCGGGGATGTCCGGCGCGCCGACTGCGCCGAACAGGATGGCGTCGAAAGGCCGGAGCCGGTCGGCGCCGTCCGCCGGCATCATCACGCCGTGCCGCTTGTAGTAGTCCGAGCCCCAGTTGAAGTCCTGAAACTCCAGCTTGAAGCCGCCATCGCGCTCGGCGCAGACCTTAAGAACCTCAATGGCGGCAGCGACGACCTCCGGGCCGATTCCGTCCCCGCCCATGGCGGCGATTTTGTATGTGCGCATGTCTGTTCCTCCTAGTGGTAACAAGTGTTGTAAAACCGGCGTCTCTCGTTGCGGTACGCCTCGGGCTCCGCTTAGGCGATCGCCGACATAGGCACCCGCCGGCGAAGTGAGAGGATTGAATTTGGGTCGAGGCGAGCAGCGTCACGGCGACACCATAAGCCCGCGGTGAAGCTGCCCGATAGCTCGTGGGCGCAGTCGATCAGCCGCAATTCGTGTATAAACATGGCGGCTTACCGAGCGAGCGTTGCGCCCCGCAGGTAGAGTGATAGGGGCGCGCGACACCCAGTGATGGAGAGCGCGTTGCGGCACAATCGAATAAACTCGGCTGAACCGAGGCGCCAATTGCTGGCCTGCCTCGTGATGGGAATGGGAATGACGGTAGTGGGAGCTGTTTCCGGTCAAGCACTGGCGCAGCCGGCCGTCGCGATCACTGAAAATGGGCCAGCGAATGGTGTTGTGAGATCCAACGAGATCGCGTTTCTCGGCCTTGCTTACGCTCAGCCGCCTGTGGGAGCGCTCCGCTGGCAACCGCCGCAACCAATCCCGCCGGGATCTCAAACGATAGATGCGACGAAATTCGCACCCCATTGCGCTCAGCCGGCCAGCCCTTTCGGAGTTGCGAGCGCCTCTGAGGATTGCCTTTACTTGAATGTTTATACGCCGATCAGCCCAAGAGGGGTCGAGACCGCGGGCGCGGGCTATCCTGTAATGGTTTGGTTTCATGGCGGCGGCTTATTGTATGGGGAGAGCGAGGATTTCGACCCTGTCCGTCTCGTCCAACGCGGCGTAATCGTGGTCACCGTAAATTATCGGTTGGGAGCGTTTGGCTTCCTCGCCCATCCTGCTTTGGACGGGGAAGGTCATTCGTTCGCGAATTATGGGCTTATGGACCAGCAGGCCGCGCTCGGCTGGGTGAAGCGAAATATTGCCGGGTTCGGCGCTAATCCTGAAAATATCACAATCTTTGGCCAGTCGGCCGGCGGGGAAAGCGTGACTGCCCACCTGGTCTCCCCAACAGCCAGCAAGCTGTTCGAGAAAGCGATCATCCAGAGCGGCAATTATGCCCCCAACCTGCCGACCCTAGCGACGGCTGAGGCGCAAGGCCAGTCTTTCGCAACGAGCGTGGGATGCGATGACCAGAGCGCGGCTTGTCTTCGCAATGTCCCCGTCTCGGCGATTTTGGCGAACCAAGCGAAGATCTACACCGTCATCCACGAGGTTCGGATCATCGTCCCGAGCCTGGACGGGACTGTGCTCACGAGTTCGCCGGATGCTGCCTTCCAATCTGGACAATTCAACCGCGTGCCGGTGATGGCCGGCAGCAATCATGATGAGGGCAGGCTATTTACGGCTTTGTTGTTCGACCTGCGCGGTGGACCCCTTACGGCCGAACAATACCCGCAGTTCGTGGCGCTCGCGTACGGAGCCGCAGCTGCGCCGTCGATATTAGCGGAGTATCCGCTGACCAATTATCCAAGCCCCGATCTCGCTTTTGCAGCGCTGCTTGGGGATTCTAGCCTGTCTTGCACCGCTTTGTTTGCTGACCGGCAGCTATCACGTTTCGTACCTGTCTATGGTTACGAGTTCAATGATCCCGATGCACCGATGTATTTTCTTCCGCCCGTGAGCTTCCCCTACCTTGCGACGCACACAACCGAGCTGGCGTTCCTGTTCGACCTAGTGCAAGCCCAGGGTAAGCCGGGGCCGACGGCAGACGAGGAAGCGCTGTCCCGGTGGATGGCGCGTTATTGGACACGCTTCGCCCAGTCGGGTTCGCCGCAAGGGAACTGGCCGGCATTCAATGCTACAGTGAGCAACGTACAGGAACTTGTGCCTCCAAGACCCACGACTACGGCCGGGTTCAGCGCCGATCACCATTGCGATTTTTGGGAGCAGCTCGCGAATTCTGGGCAGACGGCCGCTTCGATGCAGTAGGCGGCACAGCACCAGCCGTGGCGAGAGCAGATCGCGATCAGGTGGAATCGCCGAAGGCGATCCACATCGCGTGAATCTGCTCGCAAAACAAATCTAAAGCGGTTCCACTCGAAAACCGCTCTAGCAGTTTGCTGAAAAACCTCTTGCCCGGCGCGGATTCGGAATGATTCAAACCTGCCGCCTAAAGCGGAGTAAAGCGATGCGCGGTAGGTTCGTCGATCAGGCCAAGCTGTTTTCCTATATCTCGCCGGAAGCTCGGGTTCCG
>JAFAHH010000760.1 GCA_019237355.1 Acetobacteraceae bacterium
GAGTTCCTCGAAGTGGGCGGGGCGACCTGGCTCAGTGGGAGGGTTAAGGTCTCCTCAGGCCCCCTCCACTATTCCACTATGACAATACGCCGACTACGAGCCGCGTCTGAGGTGGCCGGCTTTGTCCGAACAGCGTTTCGCTCTAGATCAGATCGAGTGCCTGGCTGAGCTCCGTTCGTTCCTGTTCCACCTGTCACCTCTAGTTTGAACAACCGACGGCCAGCAGCCATTGTCAAAATCCCCTGCAGGCCGCTGCGCCTGATAATGAGGTACACCCGCCTACACAGTCGGCGAGACCTCGATCGGCGCTCAACCTATGCCTGGGCTGAAAGCCGGGCATTGACCACCGCCGCAATTGATAATGCGATACCGTCTGTGTTTCCGTCAGGCTATTTCTTTCAGGTCTGTCGGGCCAATCGGGACAAAGCCCTTACGTTATTAACTTAAAGGCGAAGCCGTTGATTGTTGCATAATGCAGCGGTCCACCAGGACCGCCATGAGCTGTGCGTTGTAAAAGTTCCATAAGCAATTAGGTAAAAGCTACGCACAGTCAACTCGCCGTAGCGCCCTTCGCACTGCCGTTGCTGTCCAGACGCCACGTCGCGGCGCGACGATACCACGTTCGGTCAGTTCATGCGCAAGTGTTCGCAGGCTTGCATCCTCACCGCGTTCACGGCGGATCTCCTCAATGACATGGGCGAGCCGGTGCGCGGCATGATCGGCATCCTGAATGCGCTTTTCGGCCGATGCCTTCGCCCCAGCGGTCCAATCCGGCGGCGCTGGGGGCCGATAACCACTTATTGATGCCGGCACCGATGTGGCCTTCTGCGATCTGCCGCATATTCCTCCTGGTGCGATGGGCCGGTTTATCCTCACGCAGTGTGCGCAGGAAGACCAGGTTACGGCTAAGCCGATCGAGCTTTGCTACCAGCAGCGTGGCGCCGGTTTTACGGCACCGAGCAATTAACCGCCTTGGTTGGCGCGGCGCGCAGCTTGAATCTGCGGATGACGAGAGCCCCGTGCTGCGAAATAGCGCTGAACCGACTGCGCGTACTCGTAGCCGGGGGTGCCGACCGCAAATCCCGGCGGCGACGAGTTGGGCGTCTGCACGATGCTCTCGCCGCCGTTGGTCGCGAGCACAGGTCCCTGCGTCATTGCGACAGCCGAGCCGGGCGCAGATCTCGGATAGGTTTCCGAGCCTGTATCCACCTGGGCCGGTGAGGAATAAACCGGTTGAGCTGACCCCGTGGGATAGGACTCACTATCAGCGCGCGCATTCTGGACGGCTGATAGTATCAGTATGCCGGCAGCGGCGATCACGATCTTCTTGGACATAAGGTTTCCCTTGTTGCTTTGCTTCGTTAAGAAGCATGGGCTTGTTTGTGCGTGCAGCTTTCCGTTTCCGTGCCGCGTTGACCGGGCTGTGACGGGAGTTATTCGTGCGGTTCGGGGCAAAAAATAGCCCCAGCACCCTGGAATAAAGTAGCGGTCCAGCGTGTCGCTCGATGCGCAAGTACCGCCGTGCCCCGATTGCGACCACGTGTAAGCAATCGAAGCTTGGGATGCGAGGCAGGACGGAAAAAGCAGGTCGAGGGGCGGCCGGTGGTGCCGCGGAGGGCGCCGCAAATCGCCATGCGGTGCCCTACTGGTTCTTGCGCGCCCTTCCATCAGCGCTAGGAATGCATCGCTTCGTCCGCCATGACGGTCCGGTGTCGGTTGCACGGGGCTGGACGCGGGAGGAGCTCTCGCAGCTTGCCAAAGAGGCCGGGGTGACTGCCCGGCTGCGATGGCACGTGCCGTTCCAGTGGACGCTGGAAGGTACTTCGGTGTGAACCCGCCTCCGATCGTCGTTGTTGGTGGCGGTCCAGGTGAGGCGGCCGCGGCCGCGATCCTGGCGCAGGCCGGGCGCGAGGTGCTCGTGCTGGAGCGCCAGAAGGGTTCGCACGACAAGGTCTGCGGCGAATTTTCTGAGCGGCGGTGCCCTGGCCGGACTACAGACGCTCGGCATTGACGTCGGGCCGTTGTGCGTGTGCGGGTAGAATTGCGAGCCAGGCGCGTACCGCACAATCGTGGTGGCCCGCGCCACCTCGTCGCCGATTCGATCCAAGATTCGGCGTCCGGCTCCGGCCATCGGGGATGACACCGAGGGGAGGTGGCGACCGTGGACTACAACTCTCCTCGTGAAGTCGGCGTTAAGTTCCATTCAAACCTCCTCCGGAGTTGAGGCACCGTTCGGTTAGTCTTTCGTCGCGGTCGAGGTAGGCGGCCTAATCCTTTGTTCCAACCTGCAACCAGCCTGCCCACCAAACGGACGAAACAGCGGTGCGACCAATCATGAGGTCGCAGTCGGGGTTTCGCTCGGCGCGTGGCTACTCTGCCGGCTCGTGAGCATGTCATGCACCACATCGAAGACGCGGACGCCCACTTCAGGAGGACTAGGATCCAGCCAGGGGGCCGCCGCCAGCGTCACTGTGGCGTCGGCTTTCCCCTGACCCCAACTTGTTGTCATGGTAACTCGGCTAAACTCGTAATCCTTTGCCGCCCCGAGCGGTGACATCGGACGATAGATGAGCTGAACGATGTCCATCTCGGTGACGCAACCGAATTCATGGATGCGCTTCGCCTGCGGAGTTTTTGATATTATCGGGGAGCAGCTTTTCAAGTTCGTTTATCGCATAGCGGACAGCGTGCGTCTGCTCGAAGGCATCCGTATTCAGCCGGGTTCGACTTGCATACCGGATTTCGGCCGCTCTTTCATAGACTTGCTCCAGGTTCCGAGGCGGCTGGCCATATCCTGGAAACAGATCGACCTGAAAGGTGAGCCGGCTCCGACGGGGGTAGAAGTCAAGCACATGTTGCAGCGGCGT
>JAFAHH010000806.1 GCA_019237355.1 Acetobacteraceae bacterium
CGCGGGGTCATGTTGCAGCCGCCTAACGCAGAGAAAATCCGCGTGTCACAGGCACGTATCAGGGCCATTGCGGAATCCATTCAGAATGGCTCGATCGTGGCCGGTGCCACAGACACGTCATCCCCGGGCCTGAAAGCGATAATCGCGGCATTCCGCGACGCCGCCAATTCCGGCGCCACTGCGGAAGCATGCAGCCAGGCAGCTTTGGCCGCCGTTCGCGGACTCCCGGCCGAGGAGCAGCCAACTTCCGGATGCCCAAATGATTCATCCGATGGCGTGCCCATTACGCAAGTCTCGCCGATGCTGGATGCCGCTAGCCGGCAACAGATCGCCGGGACTGAACCGGAAGGTAAGGCGAGTGAGCCGATCGAAGCAGCGCTTCTCGAGTCGATTGCGGCGTGTGAGTCGTTGGGTGGCGTTGGCGAGCTCGCGGCGCGCGCCACGGCGCTGCGCATTATCGGGGAAAGAGACCAGGCGTTGCGCGAGATCGCGATTGTCGAGCCGCCTGCGATGATGCCCGACGAATTAGTGCGCCGGCTCGGCGTGATGCTCGCTCGGTTGGAGCAAGTCCGAGCCAGTCGGGCATTATCGCTGGTGCCGACGTGAGCGCGCGCCGGCAGCCTGCTCGTCCACAGGCGCAACTTTCCGTCGTGGCGCCGATCACTAAAGTTCCACCGAGATGACTTCCAACCTGAAGCGCAGCATCAGCGCGCTTCTCCCTACGTAAGACATCGCAAAGGGGGTGGGATGCCGCCTAATTCAATGGAGCCCATGACAGTCACCGTCGGCGACGCAAGGCGGATGATCGGGCTGGGAAAAACAAAAACTTATGAACTGCTAGCCAGCGGAGAGCTGCGATCGACTCAGATTGGAAAGCGTCGGCTGGTGTTTGTGGCTTCAATAAAGGAGCTTTTGGAAAAGGGCAGCCATCAGGCTGATCCTGATCCTGCGCAGTAAGCTGCCCAATCGGCCATCAAAGCGCGGCGCCGTTCAAACCACGAGCCGCGCTGATACGCTTGCTCGGCACGATCCCCGATAACGTGCGCTAAGCTCGCTTCGATTACTTCCCGGCTGTGTTCCGTCTTGTCGCTAGCCCACGTCTTGAACGTCGCCCGAAAGCCGTGCGCTGTTACCTCCGTTCCGAACCGCCGCAGCATTCCAGTCATCGTCATGTCGCTAAGCTGGCGCCCCTTCCTGCCTGGGAATACCAGATCACAAAGTCGCACGTCTGCCGCGCGCTTCAACACTGAGACCGCAACGTCAGAAAGCGGGACCCTATGCTCCCGGCCGCTTTTCATGCGTTCTTTCGGGATGGTCCAGACCCGCGCTCCAAGGTCGATTTCCTGCCAGGTCGCCCTGCGAGTTTCGCCAGACCGCGTTGCAGTCAAGATCGCGAACTCTAGCGCCATCGCGCCGAAGCCGCTTGTGCTCCGCAGCTTCGCCATAAACTCCGGCAACTCTTGATACGGCAGCGAGTCGTGGTGCTTAACGGGCGCAATCTTTCCCTTAGACGGCAGCGCGTATTCGAGCCCGCCCTTCCACCTGGCCGGATTGTCACGTGTGCGCCAGCCGTGCGCAGCGGCATAGTCCAAGATAGCTTCAATACGTCCCCGCAAGCGCGACGCGGTTTCGGGTTTCTGAATCCATATCGGCTTTAGCACGCCCAGCACGTGCGCGGCTTCAATGTCCGCTACGGGCAGCGAGCCAAGCTGCGGATAGCAGTATTGCCGGAGCGTGGACTCCCATTGCGCCCCATGCTTGGCGTTTTTCCAGCTAGGTTTATGGACGGTTACGAACTCGCCGGCCACCTTCTCAAACGTGGCTGTTGCGCGGCCGTCAGAAATGCGCTGGGCTGCGTTCTTCGCTTGCCGTGCTTCTATAGGGTCCACACCCTCTCGGGCCAACCGGCGGCCGTCCAGCGCCTTGCGGCGCGCTTCTGCAAGCGAAACTTCCGGCCACGTGCCGAGTCCCATTTGACGCGCCTTGCCGGCAACCATGTAACGGAGACTCCACGTGCGGCTGAGTTGCCCTTGCGTATTCCGGCCGCTGC
>JAFAHH010000820.1 GCA_019237355.1 Acetobacteraceae bacterium
TCCCGTCCGATCTTTATAGATATCGCGCCACCAAATGCGCCTCGAAATCCTTCGGATCAAGCGGTTTGCCGGTTGCTGCACGGAGCAACTCGTTGAACCCCAATAAGCTTCCGCACCCATGCACGTGGGTACGCAACCAGCCAAGCAGAGGCGAAAGATCGCCCCGGCCGAGTGCCGCATCCAGATCGGGCGTTTCCCGGCGCGCGGCGGCCATCAACTGGGCCGCCGCCATCGCGCCAAGCGTGTAGCTCGGAAAATAACCAAACGCGCCATCATACCAGTGGATATCCTGCAAGCACCCCCGTGCATCATCGGGGGGTGTAATGCCAAGCAGCTCCTGAAGGCCTTGGTTCCAGGCAGCGGGGAGATCCGCAGCCGCCAGATCCCCCGCAATCAGTGCCTGCTCCAGGCGGAATCGCAGGATCACATGCGCCGGGTAGGTCATTTCATCCGCTTCGACCCGGACGAAGCCGCGTCCGATCCGGCGCCACAGGCGGGCGAGGTTCTCGGGAGCATAGGGAGCAGGATCCCCACCAAACACACGATGGAGCTCAGGACCCAGCCAGTTCAGGAACGCATCCGACCGACAGGCCTGGAACTCCACAATGAGCGATTGGCTTTCGTGCGCTCCCATACCGGCGGCCTCGCCTACGGGCTGCCGGGCATAGGCTTGGGGAAGGCCGCGCTCGTACAGGGCGTGTCCCGTTTCATGGAGCACGCCCATGACGGCTTGGGAGAAATCGGTCTCGTCGTATCGGGTGGTGATCCGGATGTCAGTCGGCGTGCCGCCGCAGAAGGGATGGGTGGAGCGATCCAGCCGGCCATGATTCCAGTCAAGCCCAGCCCTCTCCGCGAGGCTTCGGCAGAGCGCCTCCTGCACGGCCGCAGGAAATGGGCCCGTGAGCTGGATGGGATTGGGGGCGGCAGCCTGGCGTTCCTCGGCCTGCGCCAAAACGCGGCATAGAAATGCTTCGTAATCGGCGAAGATCGGGGTCACGTCCGCAGCGCCAATGCCGCGCTGATAGCCATCCATCAGCGCGTCATACGGACTTAGGCCCAACACTGCGGCTAGGGCGGCGGCTTGCTCGCGCATCAGCGCTACCACCTTCGCCAGGTGGTCGCGGACAAGGCCGAAATCGGAAAGCCGCCGCGCCTCACGCCACACCTTTTCGCAGGCCGAGTTCGCGCGTGCTTGGGCCTCGATCAGGTCGCCTGGGACCGCCGTCGCACGCGTATAGAGGTTACGCATCAGCCGCAGGTTCTGAGCGTGCCACGAATCGAGGCCGCCCGCGCCATCCTCGGCTTCGGCAAGCTCATCCCCCATCTCGGGCGCCACGAGCAGGCCATGCGCAAGGCCTGCAAGCACCGCAAGCTGGTCGCCACGCGCCGCCGCTCCACCGGGCGGCATCATGGCTGCGGCATCCCAGCCAAGCATGGAGGAGGCTTCTTGGATCGTCGCGATCCGGGAGAAGCGGGCGCACAGACGGTCGTAAGCGTTCACTCGCGCACCACGCTCAACGCATAAGAGGCGAATATCATAGCAAGCACGACAGCAAGGCCATACCAGGTAAGGGCATATTCCAAATGGTTATTGGGCGGGCGCGGAAGATGCTGCGCCGGCTCCGGCACCCCGCTCGGCGCCAAAGGCGGATCGAGCGCGACCAGAACGAAGGGCGCGACTTTCGGCAGCCCTAGGGCATTCCCGATGACGGCTGGGTCGAGTGTGTAGAATCGTCGGCTCTGGAGATTGTCGTGGACGGCGAGCCAGCCCGCATGCTGCGGAGGCCGCACATACGCTTGTAGCGTGACCTCGCCGCCAGGTAGGGAAACCGCGGCCTTATCGGGCAACCAGCCGAGATCCACCAACACAGGATCGGCGCCCTCACGCTGCAACGGCATGATGAGCTGCGAGCCCATCTGAAACCCCTCCCGGGTGGGGCCGACATCTGCGCCGAAGCGGGCCGGGAGATCGGCACGGAGCACCCCCGTGGCCGAGACTTTGGCGAACGGCGCTGGGTTTGACGGTAAGGGGATCGCTGGACTCCTTTCCGCCTGCTCAATCGCTGCTAGAATGCCGTTTTTCCAGGCTAGCCGCTGAACCTGCCATGTGCCTAGGCCAATGAGGATCGCGAGCATGGCCAAGGTAGAGAGCCCAGGCCCCAGCAAGGCTCGCAACTTCGATGCAGCGCGACCCTGCGCGGACCTGGACCCAAGAGCCATTCCCGAAGATTGTCCGCCAGTTCGCAATCACTGCCCTCCAACCCCAGAGCCACCCCCGATTTGGTTGGCCTCCTGCTGCTTACCGCGGCAGGCGGAATACGCATACCCCGAGGCGCTTCTGCCGTTCGGGCCGATATCTTAGCTAACCAGTGACCGCATCCTTGCCCCGGCGGGCGCGAGGATCGGCCAAATCACGATATAGACCGAGGAGCAGAGCTGGAGCGGAGGTCACCCAGATTGCTGAGCCCGACAATACTGGCGTGAGCAGTAGGATTACGGCGCCCTGGAATACGGCCACGGCCACACCGGGGGCACCGGCCTTGGCTGGCCTGCGAGCGCGGCGCGATCTGCTGCGGCATTCGCTCAGGGAACCGCCGCGACCTGCTCCGGCGCCGCGCCCCACCAGTAGATACAGACAAACAGGAATAACCAGACCACGTCGACGAAGTGCCAGTACCAGGCCGCCGCCTCGAAGCCGAAATGCCGTTCCGGCGTGAATGCTCCAGCGCGGGCACGCAACCAGCACACGATCAGGAAACAGGTTCCGACAATCACATGAAAGCCGTGAAAGCCGGTCGCCATGAAAAAGACGGAGGGATACACGCCGCCCGTGAACTTGAACGGCGCATCGGAATACTCGATCGCCTGGAAGTTGGTGAACAGCATCCCGAGGAGAATCGTAAGCCCGAGCCCCAGGAGCAGGTTCTTCCGATCGTTATGGATGAGGCTGTGGTGCGCCCAGGTGATCGTCGTGCCCGAGAGCAGCAGGATCATGGTGTTCAGGAAAGGAAAGTGGAATGGGTCGAACGTACGGATACCCGGCGGCGGCCAAACTAGGGCGGTGTTGCCCGCGACATTCTCGGGGAAGAGCGCGAAATTGAAGAATGCCCAGAAGAAGCTGACGAAGAACATAACCTCGCTGGCGATGAAGAAGATCATGCCGTAGCGAAGGCCCAGCCGCACAACGGGATTGTGCAGCCCTGGCGTGGCGCTCTCGCGCAAGACGTCGCGCCACCAGAAGAACATAGTGGCGAACACAACGAGGAGTCCGAGCGTCAGTAAAATATAACTCCCGTAATGGGCGACGAAGATTATGCCGAGAACGGTCAGGAACCCGCCGACCGAGCCCACAATGGGCCAGGGGCTTGGATCGACGAGATGGTAGGGCTGTTTCAGCCCTGAGCTTGCTTCAACAACCGGACCGTGCGTGTCCATCGTACCGACCTATGGCTAGGGTTGCTGGAAGACTTGCGCCCTCGCGCATCGCTTAACGACACAGTCCGCAGGTCGTTGCCCAACGTCACGATCCCGGGCTGACATGGGGGCCTGCCTTGGCGAGGGCTCCGGTTTCCGCGGCGTCATCGAGGGAACGGAAAAACGTGTAGGATAGGGTTATGACCCGCAAATCCCGGGTGTTTGGATCACGCGCGATGGCCGGGTCCACCCAGAAACTTACTGGGAATTGCATCTGCTGGCCCGGTGCTAGGGTTTGCTCGTTGAAGCAGAAGCAAGCCGTTTTATGGAAATACTTGCCCGCGCTTTCGGGCGTAACGTTATAGACCGCCGTGCCGGTTACAGTCGCCGGGGAGAGGTTGCGCCCAGTGTAGAAGGCGACTTGGCTATCGCCGAGGGCGAGCTTCACCCCGGGCTGGGCCGGACGGAAATCCCAGGGCAGCGCCGGACTGGTATCGGCATTGAATCGCACCGTGATCATCTGTCCGGGCACGGCACCGGGTGCTTCGCTGGGTCCGATTTGTGGCGTGCCGCCATAGCCGGTCGCGGCGCAAAACACCCGGTAAAGCGGCACAGCCGCGAAGGAGAGCCCAGCCATGCCTATCACCACGGCGGCAAGGCCCAAGGCGAACGCCCCGTTACGCCGGTTGCTCATGAGCCCGACAGTTTCACGAGTGTGATCGCATAAAACAGGGCCGAAAGGGCAAGAAGGACGATGAAAATCGCCCAGTTCCGGCCCCGGCGTCGCCTGGCGATCTCGTCTGAGTCCCGGCGCGTGAAATGCTCGGTTACCAAACGAAGTGATCCACTGCGAGGGCCGCCAGTAATAAGGCGAGATACATCAGCGAGTATCGAAATGCGGCACGGGCTGGGGCATCGCGTGTTTGGCTGACGCCTAGTGCATCCTGCCGGTCGCGTAGAACGCGCCAGGAGTACACCAGATAGCCCGCCCCGAGCGCCGCGGCGGCCATTCCGTAAACCGGTCCGGCGCGGCCCAGGGCCCAAGGGACGAGCGACATAGCCACAAGCGCCAGCGTGTAGCGCCAGATCTGTAGCCGGGTTTCGCGCGGGCCGGCGATCACCGGCAGCATGGGCACGCCGGCGCGCTGGTAGTCATTCCGGGCGTAGAGGGAAAGGGACCAGAAGTGCGGCGGCGTCCAAAGAAAGATGATCGCGAACAGAAGCGCGGGCAGGAAGTCCACAGAGCCGGTGACCGCCGCCCAGCCAATGACTGGCGGAAAGGCTCCCGCCGCACCCCCGATCACGATGTTCTGGGGTGTCCGGCGCTTCAGCCAAATCGTGTACACAAATACGTAAAACGCAATGGAGGCCGCTAGCAGCCCTGCTGCAACCCAATTCGTGGCCAGCCCCATCACGATGACTGCGCCAATGCCCAAGGTGATCCCATAGCCGAGCGCCGCCCCCGGCTCGATCCGGCCGGCTGGGATGGGGCGATTCCGCGTGCGCCGCATCAGGGCGTCGATGTCCCGGTCGTACCACATGTTGATGGCCCCCGCCGAACCGGACGCGACCGCAATCGCGAGGACTGCGGTGAAGCCGAGCACCGGGTGCAAATGGCCAGGAGCGACGATAAGTCCGACAAGCCCGCTGAACACGACCAAGGTCATGACCCGCGGCTTGAGGAGCGCGAGCCAATCCCGAAGCTCCGCCTCGCGATAGGCGGCGAGAGAAGTATCGGACCCCCGGGCTACTTGCGGAACAAGGAGACCAGCATCGCTCATTGAAGGGCGCTCATCTGATGCGAGGCAACTCGGCAAAGGTGTGGAAGGGCGGCGGAGAGGATACGCTCCATTCTAGCGTTGTCGCCCCCTCGCCCCAGTAGTTGGCCGCCACTCGCTCCCTCGAGGTGAAGGTCCGGTAGCACACGTATAGGAACACGAGCAGGGCCGCGAATCCGATATAGGATCCGATCGAGGAAACGGCGTTCCATGGGGCGAAGGCTTCCGGATAATCCGGGTAGCGACGCGGCATTCCCGAAAGGCCCAGGAAGTGCTGGGGAAAGAAAGTGAGGTTCACCCCCACAAAGGTGAGCCAGAAATGCACCCGGGCCCAGAACTCCGGATAGGGCCGGCCGCTCATTTTGCCAATCCAATAGTAGAACCCGGCGAAGATGCCAAACACCGCCCCGAGCGACAGCACATAGTGGAAATGGGCGATCACATAGTACGTATTGTGTACAACCTGATCGATACCCGCATTGGCCAGCACAACCCCCGTCACGCCCCCGATTGTAAACACGAAAATGAACCCCATCGCCCAGAGCATGGGCACCTTAAGCTCGATAGAGCCGCCCCACATCGTTGCGATCCAGGAGAAGATCTTGATCCCAGTGGGCACGGCGATGACCAGGGTGGCGGTCATGAAATAGGCGCGGCTATTCACATCTATGCCCGATACAAACATGTGGTGCGCCCAGACCACGAAACCCACCACGCCGATCGCGATCATGGCGTAAGCCATGCCGAGATAGCCGAACACCGGCTTGCGGCTGAAGGTCGAGACGACGTGGCTGACGATGCCGAACGCCGGCAAGATCATGATGTAAACTTCGGGATGACCGAAAAACCAGAAGAGGTGCTGGAACAATACTGGGTCCCCGCCTCCCGCCGGGTCGAAAAACGCCGTGCCGAAATTGCGATCTGTAATCAGCATGGTAATGGCGCCCGCTAGCACTGGGATCGAGAGCAGCAGCAAGAAAGCCGTGACCAACATGCCCCATACGAACAGGGGCATCTTATGCAAGGTCATGCCCGGTGCGCGCATATTGAAAATGGTGGTGATGAAATTGATCGCGCCCAGAAGGCTGCTGATACCCGCGAGATGCAACGCAAATAAGGTACAATCCATACCCGGCCCGGGCTCGTATGTCATGTTCGAGAGCGGCGGGTAGAGCGTCCAGCCGGTGCCGGACTCGCCGAGGAGCAGTCCCGTCATTATCAGCGCGAAAGCCGGCACCAGCAGCCAGAAGCTGATATTATTGAGGCGAGGAAAGGCCATATCCGGGGCGCCGATCATCAACGGCACGAACCAATTGCCAAAACCACCAATCAGTGCCGGCATCACGGTGAAGAAAATCATGATCAGGCCGTGGGCCGTGACGATCGTGTTCCATTCCTGGCCATCCGTCACGATGGTATTGCCCGGCGCCTGGAGCTGCGCGCGCATGATCACCGAGAGCGCGCCGCCAACAACCCCAGCTGCCACGGCAAAGATCAGATAGAGCGTGCCGATATCTTTATGATTCGTGCTGAACAGCCAGCGCTGGACGAAGCCCGGCACATGCTCGTGCCCATGGGCGTGTTCGTCATGCGTCGTTACAGACATTCTCAATGCTCCTTAGGCCCGGGTACCTGGCGCCCGGCGTGTTGGTTCATTGCTGTGATGCCGCAAGCAGCGGCCCCGCGGCCGGACTGGCCTGCGAGAATTTGGTCTTCGCTTGTTCGAGCCAAGCGTGGAATTCCTGGTCCGTGACCCCACGGATGGCAATCGGCATGCGGCTATGATTGGTGCCGCAAATCTGATTGCACTGGCCGTAGAAGATGCCCGGCTTGCTGATTCTGGCCCAGGTCTCGATGGTACGGCCCGGAATGGCATAGCGCTGCACCCCCAACGACGGGATGAAGAAGCTGTGGATTACGTCTGCGCTGCTTATTAGGATGCGGACGTTCTTGTGAATCGGCAGCACCACTTGGTTGTCTACATCCAAAAGCCGGAGCTGGCCTGGCTTGATTTGGTCATCGGGTATGATGTAGCTGGAAAAATTGATGTTGCCGTTATCCGGGTACGTATACTCCCAGTACCATTGATGGCCGGTCACCTTGATGGTGAGGTCGGGGTCAGGCGTGCGATCCTCGTAATAAACCAGCCGGATTGATGGGAGGAAGATAATTACGAGAACCACCACGGGGATCACAGTCCACGCAATCTCGAGCGTTGGGTTGTGACTCGTACGGCCTGGGACCGGATTGGTGCGCGAATTGTAGCGATAGATCACCCAGGCCAGCAGCACGCCCACCAACGCGACGATTAACGCAATGATTACCGAGATGAAGTTGTTGAGGTTGACGATATGCTGCTTGAGCGGGCCTCCGGGCGACTGCATGCCGATTTCCCAAGGCCGCGGCGCGAAGACCGGCACCTGTGGCTGCGCGCCTTCCGTTTGGGCGCGTGCGGCTGGTGAGAGGGCGAGGAACAGAAGGGCGAACAAAACCAGGCGCTGGCGAAGAGCGTGCATCGGCTAATCCATCTTCCCTCTGGCCGGGCTTCTTCCGGCTTTCCTATCATTGTGCGCGATGCCGCCTGTCTGTCCAGAGGACCATGGCCGTTTTGCGCGGCCCTCGGCTGCGTTATCCCATTGCGGATGGCAGTGGCCCACTGCAATC
>JAFAHH010000951.1 GCA_019237355.1 Acetobacteraceae bacterium
ATTTCCGAAAAACCTAGGCTTTCCAAAAAACCTAGGCTTTCCAATGGAGCGGGCGAAGGGATTCGAACCCTCGACCCCAACCTTGGCAAGGTTATGCTCTACCCCTGAGCTACGCCCGCGCTCCATGCAAGCCGAGCCGCGATCTAAGCCGCACGCCGCCAAAATGCAAGCGCGGGAAGACCCGGCCGCTTGGCGCTACCGGATCGGCGGCGGATACTGTAGCCCCCCCTTGTTCCAGAGATTATTGATCCCCCGCGGAACCCCCATGGGCGCGATGTCGCGATCCCACATCTCCGCGTAATTGCCGACCTGCTTGATCGCATTATAGGCCCATTTGTTATCCAGCCCTAGCGCCTTGCCCATCTCCCCTTGGGCGCCGAGAAGCCGCAATACGTCCGGGCTATTGCTGCTCGCCATCTGATCCACGTTCTTGCTCGTTACCCCGAGCTCTTCGGCCGTGAACAGCGCAATAAGCGTCCAGCGCACGACGTCCAACCATTTATCGTCGCCCTTGCGCACGGCTGGTGTTAGCGGCTCCTTGCTGATGATCTCGGGCAGCAGCACAAAGTCATCGGGGTTCGATTGGGTATGCCGGAAGGTGGCAAGGGCCGACGAGTCGGTCGAGTAAGCATCGCACCGGCCAGAGAGGAATGCGTTCTGTATCTCTGAAAGATCCTGAATCAGGATCGGCGTAAATTTCAACCGATGCTGGCGAAAGTAGTCGGAGATTGCGAGCTCCGTGCTGGTGCCGGGCTGGACGCAAATGGTCGCCCCGTCTAGCTCCTTCACACTGTTTACGTTCACCGATTTTTTTACGAGGAACCCGGTGCCATCGTAGAAATTCACCCAGGTGAACTCCAGGCCGAGATTGCCTTCCCGCCCGAGCGTCCATGTCGTGTTCCGGGTCAGCACGTCGACCTCGCCAGATTGCAGCGCGGTGAAACGGTTGGTGGTGGTCAACGGCACGAACTTTACCTTGTTGGCGTCACCAAGCACCGCAGCGGCAATAGCGCGGCAGGAATCGGCATCGAGCCCACGTTCCACCCCTTGGCTGTCAGGCATGCTAAATCCAGGCACACCCGTCGATATGCCGCAAATCAGTTGTCCCCGACCCTTGATCGTATCCAGGGTGGCAGAGGCACCGGGCTGCGCCGGCTGCGTCCCCTGCCCGTGGGCTGCCGAGCCAAGCAAGCAAGCCCCGAGCAATATGGCCGCGAAGCCCGGCGCGCGATCAGCCGAACGGATCATCATTGCCTCTCCTGGAAAACGTCGTATGGGCGCGCAGAGTGCGCGGCAGGGCAGCCGAGATCAATAACCGACACCTCCGCCCAGCCTAGTCTGATACTCCGGTTGGGAGCCTCGATCTTGCCGATGCGTTGCCGACATCCGCCTGGGGCTGCCATCGATGCTGGCCAGGTCGCTCCGTATTTATACTGACCCGAGCGTAGTCGCTGCTTTTTCTATGACGCCAGCACCCTAACCCTGATCGATATACCCGCCCCCCTGAACCCTTCCCTACGCCGCATTTGATCCCGCTCTGCTCGGGCTTGGATGGCTCCGCTCATTTGCGTCGATTAAGAAAGCGAGCCGCCGGAGCGCCAGCAAATATCCCTGCGTTCCAAACCCGGCGATGACGCCTGTCGCCCTCGCTGAGATGTAGGAGTGATGCCGAAAGCCCTCCCGCTGGTGCACATTCGAAATGTGTATTTCGAAGACGGGAAACTCGCACGCATTCAGCGCATCCAGGATCGCGACGGAGGTGTGCGTGAACGCCGCCGGGTTGATGACCACGCCGCCGGCCGTCTCGCGAGCCTCGTGTATCCAATCGATTATCTCATATTCTCGATTGCTTTGATGAAAATGCAACTCAAGTTTTAGCTCTTGGGCGACCTTCCGGCACTCCCGCTCCACATCGGCCAGCGTTTCATACCCATAGATCTGGGGCTGCCGCTTGCCGAGCAGGTTGAGGTTCGGCCCGTTCAAGACGTAGACGACGCGGCTCACAACAGCTCTCCTTCTTCATGCCCTTCGGCTTAGAGCCCCATGTCTGCTTGCTTGCTGTGAGCCGCAATCGGACGCCCAGACGCAAGGTGACGAGATCCGGAGGAGAATGCTCGCAAAGGAGCCTAAGCCATACCGAAGAACCCGGCTGCTGCCGAGCAACAAGCGAGCGACGCCGTCTCCACCCGGCGGCAATCGGTCTGGTCTAGGCTCCGCCTATTCCACGCGTGATCTTACCGGTGCCGCTGCACTCCGGACAGTCTCTTCCTTGAACCTTTCCTGTGCCGTGGCATTTCGGGCAGACATCTTCCCCCGTCCCCGGTGTTCCGGGTTGTGCCTCATCGCCAGGCCTTTGGTCCTGCGTTTCCGCCATACCCTGTCCTCCCTTCAATGCCGTTAGGGCAACGCGGCTAAGCACGATCCGTTGCACGTCTCATCACTTGAGCTAGACATAGGTGCCGGAGCGCGTGGTAGAAGCGCAGTAAGGTCCCGTGTCAAGGGCCCTGAGACCCGCAGCCGTTTCACTGAGCGACGCAACCAAGACCGCATGGCAAGCAGATGCGATCTGCAGCAGCAACAAATGAGCTGCAGAACCGCGTCATTGTCAGGTGTCCCATAACGCTGAGCTTGGGCGGCGCCACTTCGTCAGCGGCTGAACACAAAAGCAGATTCGCGTCAGCTCGCGCGGTTATCGTCCACGCACCGTAGCGGCCGTAAACCAGCGCCGCATAGCGCCTAGCTCGCCTCGATCCCACCTGACCACACTTCCTAAACGAGGGATGTTGCAGCTGGAGCAGCACGATCACTAAGGTAGGCACAGCCCGAACCGCACACCGGCACAGGTATAGCGATATAGTGCCCGCCTCATTGATGCAGACGATACGATACGATCCCGTTCCTGCAACCGGATCGAAATTCCAGACCGCGAATCCCGGTTTGCGCCCTCAAGGCTCACCCGGCTGATCACCGAAATCAGCGTGCATCTCTGCGCGCGCGTAACTCAGACAAACAACAGCAGAATAAACTCCTGCGCAATCACGCTTGCATGCACCGGAAAAGGCGGGAAACCCTACCCTATTCCCCTCTAGCTTTCGGGCAAGCCAGAGCAATATGAACCAGGCTGGGCTGTGAGCAGAGGAAGGATGGCCATGGCGGAAAGTCCGCAACACAAGGTGCTGGGTATCTCCGGGAGCCTGCGCCGCGGCTCCTACAATACAGCGGCGCTGCGGGCAGCCCTATCCGAGGCGCCCGACGGAGTAATCATTGAGACGTTCGATATCTCCCCGATCCCCCTCTACAACGAGGATGTGCGCGCGGAGGGTTTCCCGGCT